>JAGWUK010000315.1 GCA_028868455.1 Burkholderiales bacterium
ACCACAAACAATATGTCGGTCACGCCTTTCTTGCGGCGGAAACTGGTACGTTGATCGAGGCCTTTTAATCCATCTTCCAGTACCGGCAAATCCGGGCGCAGCTCGATGGCTTTACGATAGCCAGGAGCCGCCAGACCGGGTTCATTCAGTGCTTCATAGACGAAACCAGCCATGTAGTGGCTCAGTGCGTTTTGATAACCGTTTTTGAGCTTTAATACTTCGGGGTCGTTCAGGGTTTCGGTTGGATAGCCGTTAAGCTCTTTGGTCTCCGGTGTAACACCTTTTTCCTTGGCTTCTTTTTCGGCTTCGAACGCTTCTTTGGAGCGGAATTCGGCGATCACGGCTTCGCGTTCATGCGTGCGCTTGATGTCGACGCGTGCCGTGTCGAGATCGCCGAGATTCAGATGATTCATGGCCATGCGCGTGGTCAGCATGACTTTTTCGTAATCCTGACCTTCATAATCGCGGCTGGCGTCGCCCATGATGGTGGCACCAATCTGGCTCATGAGTTTTTGCGGATTATTCTTGGCGGTTTCTTCCCACAATTTGACTTTGGCGTCGGCAACGTCGAACGCCGCTTCGCTATCTTTGTAGCGTTTGCCGATGCGCATCAGCTCGCCTTTTTCCAGATTCAGCAACAAGTCTTCTTTATTGTCGCCTTGCGTTTGTGCTTCGACTTGTTTAATGGCTTCATCGATCTGGCCAGTTTTGGCAACGGCGAGCGATGAGGCAACTTTGCTGTCATGCGTTGGCGTGGTAACACAGCCCGCGAGCACGAGCGCGGCGACGATGGGCGTGGCGGAAAATAGAGATAAGCGCATAAAATGATCAAAGAAAAGTAACGAAAGAAAACGTCTGTGCCAATGCAGTTTTTGCAAAACACCAGCGTTTGGCACAAGCGGGCAAGTATATAAATAAATTTACATTTTAGTTATATTATTCACATCTTGATACAACTTATTTCTTGCTTTTCTCTTTCTAACCACAAGTCCATCTGGTGCATGAAATCCGGCAAGTAATGCCGTCCGTCCGCACGCAATCCGTGATCGGCATCAGGGAAGTGTAAAACGCTGACATCATGCTTACCGGCGGCAAACAGATCCGCTTGCAAACGGTCAGGCGCGTTGGGTGGAATCAGGCTATCGGCGTCGCCTACGGCGATCAATACCGGCAAACATGTCGCCAGCAAATTGGCCTGCGGATGCAGGTCGCGCAGTTCGGCCCAATACCGCCAGCTACGGCCATGAATGCGCATCGCATCCTGATCGGCAGGCCGGTTCGCCAGCGCCTGCTGCAATTGCAGCCAGCCTTTTTGCATATGCGGATAACGCGCGGCCAGCGCGGCATAGACGTCGAAAGCGGCCATGCCGCTGTGCGACAGCAAGGCAATGTGCGTCACCGCCGGAATCTCGCGCGCCAGCAAAGGCACCAGTTCGGCGCCTTCGGAAATCCCCAGCAAGGCAATGCGCAGTGGATGCACACCTTGCTGCGTCAGTTGCGCCAGTTGCTGCACAATGAATTCATGCTGATCGCTTTGCCATTGCGACAGATGATCGGCGCGCACAAAGGCATCGCTGCAATGATCAGCCTCAGAGGCCGGTGAGATAAAGCGTTTGTGCAAAATGAAGATGCGCGTTGCACCGGATTCGCCTTCCAGTCCGGTGAAATATCCGGGCAAGAATCTGCCCATACTCTGACAGCCAGAACCCGCCACCACGAACAGCACATTGCGCGGTGCAGGCGGAGCGGGCTGCGGCGCTGCCGACCACGGTGCTTTGTCCAGCGTATAAAAAATCGCCTCGCCGCCATCGCTAAACACAAACGTATGCGCAGGCACAGCCGGATTGCCGGGCGTAGCGATCGTCGTACATGCCTGACTCAGCAGACACAGCACAACGAGCGCAAAGGCTTTGATGCGCTGAAAACCCGTGAAGCGGCACCAGCAAGAAACCGACTGAAAACCCTGATTAAACAAGCAACCTCCGGCTGGTGCTCAGAAAGCGCGATTATAACCACGCCGCTATCCGGCATAAAATTGCGATTCATAACAATGAATATACTCACCACCAGTATATTTTTATGTCGCAGTAATTATATGCGCTTCAATGCCAGTTTTTACCTATACTCCCCATATAACTTCAATACAACAGGAATAGATGGCGTCTGCCTACGCTGTCAAGACTGGCACAACGCTGCAAATTGCGTATCATCTGCGGCTTGATTTCATTTTCACGTTTGGATTTATGCTGCCTTCGATAGAACAAAGACTTGCCGTAGAACTCGCCGCCAAGCCGGTACAGGTTGCCGCCGCCGTAGCGCTGCTCGATGAAGGCGCGACCGTGCCGTTTATCGCCCGTTACCGTAAAGAAGTGACCGGTGGACTCGACGACGCCCAATTGCGCTTGCTGGAAGAACGTCTGCGCTATCTGCGCGAACTCGAAGACCGCCGCGCAGCGATCATCGCGTCGATCGAAGAACAAGGCAAAATGACGCCAGCCCTGCTGTCCGCCATCAGCCTTGCTGAAGACAAAACCCGCCTCGAAGATTTATACCTGCCGTACAAACCCAAGCGTCGCACCAAAGCCCAGATCGCGGTCGAAGCCGGATTGTTGCCACTCGCCGATGCACTGCTGGCCGACCCGATGCTCAATCCCGAGGTCGAAGCGGCCAATTATCTGAAGCCGGCATTCAGCACCGATAACGGTGACAACCCCGGCGTTGCCGATGCCAAAGCCGCACTCGACGGCGCCCGCCAGATTCTGATGGAGCGCTTTGCCGAAGACGCGACGCTGCTGCAAACCCTGCGCGAATATTTAAACGATCACGGCATCGTCGAATCGAAAGTGGTCGCAGGCAAGGAAGACGCCGGCGAAAAATTCGCTGATTATTTCGACTACTCGGAAACCCTCGGCACCATCCCTTCGCACCGCGCGCTGGCGCTGTTCCGTGGCCGCCGCGAAGAAATGCTGACAGTCACCTTGCGACTCGACAGCGAAGAAGAAAAACCCAAATGGGACGCCCCGCTGAACCCTTGCGAAAGCCGCATCGCTGCACGCTTCGGCGTCAGCCAGAAAGACCGCCCGGCCGACAAATGGCTGGCCGACACCGTGCGCTGGGCCTGGCGCGTGAAGGTCTTCATGCATCTGGAAACCGAGCTGATGGGCAAGCTGCGCGAAAGCGCCGAAATCGAAGCGATCAACGTCTTTGCCCGCAATTTGAAAGCCCTGTTGCTGGCCGCACCAGCCGGACCACGCGCTACGATGGGCCTCGATCCCGGCCTGCGTACCGGCGTCAAAGTAGCGATCGTCGATGCCACCGGCAAAGTCATGGAACATGCGACGATCTACCCGCATCAGCCGCGCAACGACTGGGACGGCTCGCTGCACACGCTGGCGAAGCTGGCCGAAAAATACCAGGTCTCGTTGATCTCCATCGGCAACGGCACAGCGTCACGCGAAACCGACAAACTGGCGCAAGATTTAATCAAGCTCAAACCCGAACTCAAGCTGACCAAGATCGTCGTCTCCGAAGCCGGTGCGTCGGTGTATTCCGCCTCCGAATTCGCATCGAAAGAATTGCCGGATCTCGACGTCTCGATTCGCGGCGCCGTATCCATTGCACGCCGTCTGCAAGACCCGCTGGCCGAGCTGGTCAAGATTGATCCGAAATCGATCGGCGTCGGCCAGTATCAGCACGACGTCAGCCAAAGCCAATTGGCGCGCTCGCTCGATGCCGTCGTTGAAGATTGCGTGAATGCCGTCGGCGTCGATGTGAATACCGCGTCTGCGCCTTTGCTGGCGCGGGTTTCCGGCTTGTCGTCCAGCGTGGCGCAAAGCATCGTCAACTATCGCGATGCCAAAGGCATGTTCAGCTCGCGCACCGATCTGCGCGCCGTACCGCGCCTTGGTGACAAAACTTTCGAACAGGCTGCCGGCTTTTTGCGCGTCATGAACGGTAACAATCCACTCGATGCGTCGGCGGTTCATCCGGAATCGTATCCGCTGGTTGAAAAAATTCTGGCTGACATCAAGAAAGATGTGAAAGGCGTCATCGGCGATGCCAGTTTATTGAAATCGCTGAACCCGGCCAAATACGCGGACGAAAAATTCGGCGTGCCGACCATTACCGACATCATCAAGGAACTGGAAAAACCGGGGCGCGATCCACGTCCCGAATTCACCACCGCGACTTTCAAGGATGGTGTTGAAGACATCAAAGACCTGCGTCCTGACATGATCCTCGAAGGCGTGGTCACGAACGTCGCAGCCTTCGGCGCGTTCGTCGATATCGGCGTGCATCAGGATGGCCTTGTGCATATCTCAGCTTTATCCAGCACCTTCGTCAAAGACCCGCACACCGTCGTCAAAGCCGGTCAGGTAGTTAAAGTCAAAGTGCTGGAAGTCGACGTCAAACGCCAGCGCATCGCGCTGACCATGCGCCTGACCGACAGCGCACCGCAAGCCGGCAGCAAACCGGAACAACGCGGCGACCGCAACGACGCCAAACGCCTGGGTCAGCACCAGCAACAACGCAAACAAGAAGCCGCCCCTGCGGGGAATGCGATGGCAGCAGCGTTTGCGAAATTACGCGGCTGAAATGAAAAAAACGTAAAAGAAGTGCAGCAGTAATACAAAAAAACACCCCGGTGA
>JAGWUK010000316.1 GCA_028868455.1 Burkholderiales bacterium
GGAGGAGTGCGCCAGTCGGAACTGATAGGCACTGACGACCGCAAACGGCCGATATAAACCCAGCGTCAGCAAAGTTAAAATTAGATTTTTTGCCTGAAGCCGCAGGTAGGGTCGCAAAGGCAAATTGCATGTCAGGCGGACGCCGGGGACATATGTATGAGACCAGACCTTGTTCCAGATTGTTGTCTGCAACGCAGGGCCGCAAATCAAATAGGCGGTGTAGCCTGATACGACGGAAATCAGATAAATCAGAGCAGAAATCCAGGCGGTGCCGGATAAAACCTCTTTCACAGGGCCAGGCTGCAAATGTGACAACAAGGCGATGACACCGCCTGCGAAGACGGCGACTAAAATCACCAGCGCCAGGATAAATAACGATGCAACAAAATACGGCCAGAAGAAATCCAATACACTCAACCAGCAATGCGATCGCAACTTGCCGTATGAGAAATTTTCGTGTTGGTATATTTTGATTCTGGCATATAAAAATGGCCAGAAAAGATAAAGACACACTGTCCCAACTACCCACAGCGGCTTGCGTGGAAATAGCATGCCGACAATTCCCGGCGCGAGGAACAAAATGATGACGGGAAGATACGTCAGATAGGCGCCAGTGACAGAACCCGAAAAATCAAACCGCAGCCCGCGGTAACTGGTATTCCTGAGCCTGAAGCGCAGGGCGCTGCGCAACATCATCGGCAGCAGCAAGATCAACGCAACCACCACTGTGACCGAAAGTACTCTGGAAAGACCAAAAAGATAATCATAACCAAACAGCAAGACAACAGCGATTACCCTGCCGCGCAAAATACTGACTGGGTCGCCGTGAAAATTAAAGACAGCGCCATCCAATTGGGTATTCCGGTCGAAATATTGCAGTCGTCGTACTTTCGCCCATGCCGAATAAATACCTAGCGTGGCAATTGTCAGGCATAAGTTGATGATCCAGATGCGAAAGTATTCTTGTCCGCTACCGGTAAAAATGCATTGCTGCTCCATCGGCTGTACGCTTGAATCGGCATAACCTTGCCCTTCCGAAGAGCGCAACAGAGTCTGATCAATCAGCTTGGCATCGACAGTTTGCCAAAGTTCTGCCGATTCAACTGTATTATTGTCCATCACAAAATTTTCCTTATTGGCGCAGCAAATCAACCCAGGCAATGCCGGGCGACGAAGGCACAGCATGAACTCACCGCTACCGGAAATCGATGCGGCAAATTTTCGAAAAGTCCGCTTTATTCGTCTTTGACGTTGCCCTTAATGAATTTCCAAAGCAACACGGCA
The DNA here is from genome assembly GCA_028868455.1 of Burkholderiales bacterium. Lineage (GTDB taxonomy): Bacteria > Pseudomonadota > Gammaproteobacteria > Burkholderiales > Burkholderiaceae_D > Undibacterium. Next base: position 1,285 of record JAGWUK010000316.1, read on the forward strand.
ACCACCAACATGGGCAAGCCCAGAATTAATGCGGTGGGTAAATTCAGCTCTAGCCCGGGATTCGCATCCCGGATTGTGCTGATAGCAATAAACAAAAAGACGCAATAGGCCACCGCGAAGGCAACGGCCTGCTTATGCGACAGTGCAAATTTTTTCAATTTCATAGTGATCGGTTTCATCATTGCTTGATTTGTAACTACAATTACGCGTTCAGCCATGCTTTTTCGCTTAGCAATAGTGTCAATGCACTTTTTGCTCAGGACTTACGCAAAAAATATGGCGAAAATAAAAATATTCGCGCCATTAAATTAATTTTAATTTAATTTTGTTAAATTTTGTGACGATTTGCACCATTCCTCTAAAATGAGCGCTTACAAACTTTTCCAGTAGGGTGCTGCCTAAGGCGATCCAGGTCATAAAACAAGGTGCTTTGCCATTGCTGAAATGCTCTGATGCAAACCCCGAAATTTCGGCGCTGCGCTTTGTGCCGCGACGACTGTGCATACGCACCGGATTTGGCGGACAATGCTGTCTCTTCTACTTATTTACTTCATTCACCATGAATAAACGATTCATCGCTTTGGCAATTGCACTGGGCGCGCTCTTTGTCGGTCTCGGTATCTATGCCGGGAATCGCCGACTGGCACCGGAAACCCCGCAAGCAAAAGCAGTTCAGCAATTGATGGCGATGCATCTGGCGGATAGCAATGGCAAACAGCAAGCCTTATCGCAATGGAAGTCGCATTTCCTGATTGTTAATTTCTGGGCAACCTGGTGCGCTCCATGCGTACAAGAAATGCCAGAACTCTCTGCCCTGCAAAAAGAATTCTCTGGAAAATCCATCCAGATTCTGGGATTGGGCATTGACAGCCCCAGCAATATTGCCGAATTCGCAAAAAAATATCAGATCAGCTACCCGGTCTTCAGCACCGGCATGGAAGGCAGCGAACTGGCACGCCAGATGGGTAATCAGGCGGGAGGCTTGCCTTTCACGGTATTGATTACGGCAGATGGCAAAGTGGCAAAAAATTATCTTGGCAGGCTGAAAATGGAAGAACTGCGCGCCGACATCGCCAAATTTTCTGCGGAAAAATAAAACTCATGACAGTTTCTCTTGCCAATCTGTAGCCATTGGCGGCAAAATGCGGCCATCTTCGTCAAATTGAATGTGACTATGGCACGCAAACTCCTGCTGCTGAATGGCCCCAATCTGAATCTGCTCGGCACCCGCGAACCTGCAACTTATGGCTACACGACGCTGGCCGACGTAGAAGCTGCAGCACAAAAGCAGGCGCAGGCAGCCGGTGCAGAATTGACTTTTTTTCAAAGCAATCACGAAGGTGCCTTGATTGATCGCATTCATGACGCCCGAGGCGAGCAGGTCGATGCTATTATCATCAACCCGGGCGGCCTGACGCATACCAGCGTCGCTCTGCGCGACGCTTTGGCCGGCGTCGCCATTCCTTTCGTCGAAGTCCATATTTCCAATATTCATCAGAGAGAGTCATTCCGGCACCACTCTTTTCTGTCCGCCATCGCCAAAGGCGTCATTTGCGGACTGGGTATCGATGGCTACCGGTTAGCGATTGACTTTTCCCTGAAAAATATTTAAATTCTCGCATCTTCGTGCAATTTCATATAAACGTCGCTCATTTCGTATATAATCCAGTTTTTGGCGACTGAAAAATACAAAAAATTATTCATTGCACGCCACCATTAATTCAGAACCACTCACAAAAGGGGGATTCCACATGGATTTAAGAAAACTCAAGACGCTGATTGACCTCGTCGCAGAATCAGATATTGCAGAACTCGAAGTCACTGAAGGCGAAGGCAAAGTCCGCATCGTCAAGTCTTCCGCATTACCCCAGAATCAAGTTGTGATGATGCAGCCTAATTCTCATCAGATGATGCAACAGCCAATGGCACCTTCACCTGTCGCTGCGGCACCAGCAGCACCCGTAGTTCCTGAAGGTCATATCGTCAAATCGCCGATGGTCGGTACGTTTTACCGCTCTTCTGCACCTGGCGCGGCTCCTTTCGTCGATATTGGCAAGAGCGTCAGCAGCGGTGAAACCCTATGCATCATTGAAGCAATGAAACTGCTGAATGAAATCGAGAGCGATTTCACTGGCACAATCAAACAGATCCTTGTAGAAAATGGCCAGCCTGTCGAGTACGGCCAGCCACTGTTCGTCATTGGCTAAACCTGGCTCGTGCGCCTGGCGGACGGCGTGCTGAGAGTTCAGCAACCGATGTCCGGCACAGCAAGCTGCAACCATTGTCACAGCAAAGTTAAATCATGTTTGAAAAAATTCTTATCGCCAATCGTGGCGAAATCGCGCTCCGTATCCAGCGCGCCTGCCGCGAAATGGGTATCAAAACTGTCGTCGTGCATTCTGAAGCCGACCGTGAAGCAAAATATGTCAAACTTGCCGATGAGTCTGTCTGCATAGGCCCGGCGCCATCCAATCTGAGCTACCTCAGCATGCCTGCGATTATCAGCGCGGCGGAAGTCACCGATGCGCAGGCGATCCATCCTGGTTACGGCTTCTTGTCTGAAAATGCCGATTTCGCAGAACGTGTAGAGCAATCTGGGTTCGTCTTTATCGGCCCGCGCGCAGAATCTATTCGTCTGATGGGTGACAAGGTTTCGGCCAAGCACGCCATGATCGCGGCAGGCGTGCCGTGCGTACCAGGATCGGAAGGCGCACTGCCGGACGATCCGAAAGCCATTGTGCAGATTGCACGTAAAGTAGGTTATCCGGTCATCATCAAAGCAGCAGGTGGCGGTGGCGGACGCGGAATGCGTGTCGTGCATACCGAAGCGGCCTTGCTCAATGCAGTCACCATGACCAAAACGGAAGCTGGCGCAGCGTTTGGCAATCCAGAAGTGTATATGGAAAAATTTCTGGAAAATCCGCGGCATGTGGAGATCCAGATTCTGGCCGATCAGCACGGGAATGCCATCTGGCTTGGCGAACGTGATTGCTCCATGCAACGACGCCACCAAAAAGTTATAGAAGAAGCACCAGCACCCGGCATTCCACGCAAGATAATAGAAAAAATCGGTGATCGCTGTGCTGCAGCCTGCAGAAAAATCGGTTATCGCGGCGCAGGGACATTTGAGTTTCTGTATGAAAACGGCGAATTCTATTTCATCGAAATGAATACGCGTGTTCAGGTTGAACATCCGGTCACAGAAATGATTACTGGCGTCGATATTGTGCAGGAACAGATACGCATTGCTTTCAATGAAAAATTACGCTACAAGCAGAGCGATATCACCCTCACCGGGCATGCCATTGAATGCCGTATTAACGCAGAAGACCCTTTCAAATTTACA
>JAGWUK010000317.1 GCA_028868455.1 Burkholderiales bacterium
GAGACGAAATCGGCACAATGCCAGAACCAGTCCGGTTTGCCCCGCAGAACAACAAACCGCTAACGATCCCGAATACGGCTTCGTGCCATCCAGTCACCAACAAAGCCCGGCGGCGCGCACCGTTCGCCTGCTGCATAGTCTTGCGAAGTGAAGCGTTACGCTACGTTGATTGGCATGCCAGGTGCATACCCGGATGGGATATGTCCTTCAAAACAAGGTGCAAGGCGAGAAAATATCTGGTCAATTATCACAGCAAGCATCGCCTGCCAGACCACAGGCAGGATGCTGTGAAGTCTGATCATTTTTTACGTCACGTCCCTTGACGCGTCGCATCAATATGCACGTAGAACATTAATCAAAAACCACATACTCCTTACCAGTATTTTTTAACATCGCTTTAATTACTGGCGCATCAAGGTAAATTTTTAAGAAATATAGGGGAGTATATGAATGCGCGACATTCAGGAATACATCGAAAATCAACTCAGAGTGATACTCAATTCATCCCGACGGCACTCCATAAGGCTGCGGCGAATCAGCTATACGCATGACTCGCCGCCACATTCACCACAGTACAAACGAAAGCAATGCGCTTACACAGCGGCGAATAAGAAGAACAGTCCTGTTGCGGCGATGCCAGCGCCGGCAACGCGGGAGAAGCGTTTGCGCATCAGGGCGCGCGGCAGGTTCGCGGCGAATATCCCGGCACAATGAATCAGTGCAGTCGCCAGGACAAATCCGATGCCATAGGTCAATGCGGAACCGGTTGCCGGCAATTCCACGCCATGCGCATAACCGTGTATCAGGGCAAATACCGCCACGAGAACGCTACTCGCCGCGACCGGCAACTGTACGGCGAAGGCGATCAGCAAACCGAGTATCAGCACCGATGCAGCAATGCCGGCTTCCAGCCCGGGCAAACCTGCCGCACCAGCACCAAACACGACACCCAGATAAGCCCCCACCGCCATCATGAGCGGAAAGACCACCGGCAACACCCACATGACCGAACGGCGATACTGCGCTGCCCAGATACCGACAGCCAGCATCGCCAGCAAATGATCCAGTCCAGTCAGCGGATGAATGAATCCTGCCTGAAACCCGCCAACGGCATGCATCACGCTGACATGCGCAGACGCCGGCAAGGCCAGTCCGCATAACAGGCAAACTGCAATCAGGTGGCGAAAATGTTTGAAGTGAAGTGTGCCCATGTGTTTCTCCCTGTTCCGTTCCATTCAGATGATTATTTAACGCAGCTACGCGTTGGCTCAAAATATTGACATTGCTTCAGGCTTTAGCTTCATCCAGCATGCCTTGCTTGCGGATGAATTCCACAACAGTGCTCAAGCCTTCGCCCGTGCGCAGATTTGTGAAAACAAACGGACGTTCGCCACGCATGCGCCTGGCATCATGCGCCATGATGTCCAGATTCGCGCCGACATGGGGCGCCAGGTCCGTTTTATTGATGATCAACAAATCGGAACGTGTAATCCCCGGCCCGCCCTTGCGCGGAATTTTTTCCCCTCCGGCCACATCAATGACATAGATAGTCAGATCAGATAACTCCGGGCTAAACGTCGCCGCCAGATTATCGCCGCCAGACTCCACCAGTATCAAATCGAGATCAGGAAAATCCGCGCTCATACGCGCGATGGCTTCCAGATTGATGGATGCGTCTTCGCGAATCGCTGTGTGCGGGCAACCGCCTGTCTCCACGCCCATCAGACGTTCTGCAGGCAAGGCGTCGGCACGCAGCAGAATTTCCATATCTTCTTTGGTGTAGATGTCATTGGTAATGACCGCCATGTCGTACTCGTCGCGCATGTGTTTGCACAACATTTCGCACAGCGCTGTTTTTCCGGAACCAACAGGGCCACCGATTCCGACGCGCAGCGGATTCGCTTCCGCTTTTAAACCATTTGTATTCATATTTATCCAATTTCACAATTCAAACTGCGTAGTCAATTTTCTCTTCTGCACGCCACTCAGGAACGATACAGGCGGCTATATTGCACTTCATGTTGCATGGACAGCAGAGACAATCCCGGTGCCCAGTTTGACAGCTGATGGTCTTCCAGACCTTGTGCCACAGCCGCCGCTGTCTGCAACTCCGGACGCAAGGACAATAACAATCGTTGACCAGCCACCTGCCCCAAAGGAATCGACTTCACGCACACCAGAGACTGATTTTCTGCCCACGAAAACAACATACCCAGCACGACCGATTCCGCTGGCACATCCAGGGCAACCGCGGCACAGGCCAGCGACGTGGGCAATGGCAATTCGCTCTGCGCGGTCAGTATTGTCAGCAAATCGGCATCGGCAATCTTCAGATCAACCAGCAGCTTTCCCAGCGAGTAACCCATTTGTATGCTTTCAGCGCGGAACTCGGCCGTATCGCGGGCGGCAATAAATAACTCGGTCCAGCAGGTCACCGCCACCAGATCTTTTTGGCGGAATGCCTGCAATAGCCGCCACAATACCGGCGCCTCAAATCTGGCCACAACTTCATGCAGATACGTCACGATCCACGCTCTTGCCGTTTGCTCGTCACGCACCATTCCCTTTTCAATGGCAGCCTCCAGACCTTGCGAATAGCTATAAGCGCCAATCGGCAAAGACGGACTGGCAAGTTGCAGCAAGTGAAGCAGCGCAGCCGATTGCATACCGGTCACGCTTTATCAGAAGGGCGATGGATGCGCTGACGCAGCGGAATGGGTGCCAGCGGGTGATGCGCATGATCGTCGCCGCCATGATGATGCCCACCGCCATATGCACCGGCTTCCGGCTCAAAGCTTGCCTGTTCCTCGGTCACTGTCGCGCCAAGGCCTTGCAACATGTCCTTTAACACCGTGTCTTTGCGAATCCGTAAAAATCCGTCTCCGACTTGCGCCTGCGTATGACGATTACCGAGGTGAAAAGCACAACGCAACAAATTAAACGCCGTTGCACATTCGACCTTATACGTTGGCTCTGCCGCTGCAACTATTTGTATCACGCGACCATCGTTGGCCAGCATCAGGTCGCCATCACGCATGACAGTTCCCCGCACCGTGAAAACAGCGACTTCTTCGCCACTTTGCAGGCTTGCCCGCAAGCGTGATTTTTCACGTAATTCATAGGGCAAAACCAGCTGCCCATCAATCTTTTCTGCTTTTTCGGTCTTGCTATGAAGTGTCAGCATACAATCAAGGAAAAATCATCCGGCGCAACGAGCGCCAGAAGGTTGTTGAAATGAGCGCGCCTGGACTTGAAGCCAGGCTCCCGGCACATTCTTCGTTTTAAAACAAAAAATACCGTTGCGCCAATGGCAAAATCTTTGCCGGTTCACACACCAGCAATTCGCCGTTTGCGCGGACTTCATAGGTTTCCGGATCAACTTCCATCTTTGGTGTCAAACCGTTATGGATCATGTCCTGTTTGCGAATCCGCCGGGTATTTTTAACCGGTATCAGTGTCTTATTCAGCTTCAACTGATCGGCCAGCCCTGCATCAAAGGCGGCTTGCGAAACAAACGTAAACGATTTTTTCAGGCCACCACCAAAAGCACCGAACATCATCCTGTAATGCACGGGCTGCGGTGTCGGAATGGATGCATTCGGATCGCCCATTTGCGCTGCCGCGATCATCCCGCCCTTCAATATCATGGATGGTTTAACACCAAAAAATGCTGGCTTCCAAAGAACGATGTCGGCAATCTTTCCGACTTCCAGCGAACCAACGGCATGCGCAATTCCATGCGTCAACGCCGGATTGATTGTGTACTTGGCGATATAACGCTTTGCGCGGAAATTGTCGTTATGCGCGCTGTCCTCAGGCAGCGCACCTCTTTGCTGCTTCATCTTGTCGGCAGTTTGCCAGGTGCGCATGATGACCTCGCCAACACGTCCCATCGCCTGAGAATCCGATGACATCATGGAGATCGCACCCAGATCGTGCAAGATATCTTCAGCCGCAATGGTTTCGCGCCGGATACGCGATTCGGCAAAGGCAATATCTTCGGCAATGGCAGGATCAAGATGGTGGCAGACCATCAGCATGTCCAGATGCTCATCCAGCGTATTGACGGTATAAGGTCTGGTCGGATTGGTTGACGAAGGCAGTACATTGGATTCGCCCACGGCGGCGATGATGTCCGGCGCATGTCCGCCACCCGCACCTTCTGTATGAAATGTATGAATGGTGCGGTCTTTGAAAGCTGCCAGCGTATGCTCCAGAAACCCGCCTTCGTTCAAGGTATCGCTATGGATCGCTACCTGCACATCCATGTTATCGGCCACGCTCAGGCAATTGTCGATGGCAGCGGGTGTTGTTCCCCAGTCTTCATGCAATTTCAACCCGATCGCGCCAGCGCGAACTTGCTCTTCCAGCGGTGCCGGCAGGCTGACATTGCCCTTCCCAAGAAAACCCAGGTTCATCGGAAAGGCGTCTGCCGCCATCAACATGGAGTGAATATGCCACGGTCCGGGCGTGCAGGTGGTGGCGGCGGTGCCCACTGCCGGGCCAGTGCCGCCGCCCAACATTGTCGTGACGCCGCTCATCAATGCTTCTTCAATTTGCTGAGGGCAAATGAAGTGAATATGCGAGTCAATACCGCCCGCAGTCACAATCATTCCTTCCCC
>JAGWUK010000318.1 GCA_028868455.1 Burkholderiales bacterium
CGATTCTTTATCCGCAGTAATCAGCTTCCATTGCGGAAAACGATGCAGATAGTAACTCGATGCATCCTTGAAATGGCCGATCAATGCAATGCTGTGCGCTTCAGGCGCACTGCGCTGCACCTTTGCCTGTATGGTCGCGGACCAGCGTTTATCGTCGTAATAATCGCGCACTGCAATGAAGCTGACACGCTCCTGCTCATCGGTTGTCAGCGTGCTGCATATCATCAGCTCGCGCTCTTTCCACGTGAAGGGGTTCTTTGAATTTCGGGCATGAAACGATGAACCGAGCACAACGACCACCTTGGGCGCAGTGCGTAAAGCGCGCTGCAACAAGGCGGCATGGCCGCGATGAAACGGCTGGAATCGTCCGATCAACACGGCGAGATCAGCCTCATGGTGGAGAGAATTCATAAACTTTCCTTAGCTGGAATATTTTGCTGCAATCGGCATCTGGCGACCGCTGCCGAAAGCGCGCGAACGTACGCGGATAATCGGCGGTGCCTGACGGCGTTTATACTCATTGCGCGCTACCATACCTAAAATTCTTTGCACTGTCTGCCGCCCATTTTCGCTGGCTAGCAAGGCTTCGACAAATTCGCTGGCCTTATGCGCCTCTTCTGCCGGCATGCGATTACCTTCAATATGCCATTTGAGAATTTCATCCAGTTCCTCATACGGCGGCAGGCTGTCCGTATCGCGCTGTCCCGGTGCCAATTCTGCGGAAGGTGGTTTGCTGATGACCGCCTCCGGGATCAGCGCACGACCTGCATGGTGATTAATGTGCTGCGCCAAGGCATAGACCTCGGTTTTGTACAGATCACCAATCAGTCCCAACCCGCCGTTGGTGTCGCCATACAAGGTGCAATAGCCGACGGAAATTTCGCTTTTGTTTCCCGTCGTCAGCAACAAGGCGCCAAAGGTATTCGAATATTCCATGAGAATGGTGCCGCGCACGCGCGCCTGCAAGTTCTCCAGCGATAACCCCTGCAAAGGCGTGTCGAAGGCTGTTTGAAAACCTTCTGCATACTGCGTAACGAGATTGCGTATCGGGTGCGTGTACAGGCGCACGCCGCACTGGCGGCACAATTCCACAGAATCTGACACCGAGCCTTCGCTCGAAAATTCCGATGGCATCGTGACGGCAAACACCTTGTCTGCACCCAACGCCTCTACTGCCAGCGCGATCGTCAATGCCGAGTCGATGCCACCGGAAGAACCGACGACAACTTTGTCGAATCCACAGCGACGCGCATAATCGCGCAAGCCCAGTACGATCTGATGACGCGCGAATTCTGCTGCGGAGATGCCTGCTTTGTCCGGCTGCGGCAACGCTGCGCCATCGTTTGCAAGAAAGCGCCCGTTCTCAAAACCGATGAGTTGAAAATCTTCCTGGAATCGCTGCGCCTCGAAGGCCAGACCTTGCGTCGGCGATACTGCAAATGAGGCGCCATCAAACACCAGCTGATCTTGCCCGCCGACCTGGTTCACATAAAGCAGAGGCAAACCGTGGTGTGCAGATGCTGCGGCAAACATGGTGTGCCTTTGCTGGCGTTTGCCGATATCGGAAGGGCTGGCATTGATGCTGATGATCAGTTCCGGCATGGCGACACTCAAGCTCGCAAACGGATTGACCTTGTAGTCACGTTGCGCGTCATTCCACCCATCTTCACACACCATGAAACCAATGCGATGGCCGGCGATCATGAGCGTGCAGGCAGCCTCCTCGCCTGCCTGAAAATGCCGGCCTTCGTCAAAAATGCCGTAGGTCGGTAAAAGCTGCTTGTGGTATTCGGCCACGATGGCACCGTCACGTATGGCCAGCAAGGCGTTATACAAAGGCTTACCGGGGCCGGTGTTTTTACGCACGGTGCCAACGACCACTACCAATTGCGGATGGTGGCGGGTCGCCGCAAGCAGGTCTTGCAAGCTGTGATCCAGACGTGCCAGAAATTGTGGTTCTTCGAGCAAATCACCGGGGTAATAGCCGCACAGCGCCAGCTCAGAAAACACCACGACATCGGCATTTTGCTCTGCCGCCAGTTGCATTTTGGCCGTCATTGCACGCACGTTGCCGCCGAAATCGCCGACGGTGTAATTCAATTGCGCGATCGCCAGTTTTAACATAGAGATTTCCTCGGGAATCAAATCACAGGGTGGTGAAATACCTGTCGCAAATACGCCAGAAAAGTTTCGTCATTGCACAAGGTTTTACCTTTGGCGTCAGACAATTTCGCCACGGGTTGCCCATTGCATGACACCAGTTTCATCACAACGTTCAGCGGCGTGATGCCGGTGTCGTTGGAGAGATTGGTGCCGATGCCGAAGCCAGTCATGATGCGGTCGGCAAAATGACGGTACAGGGAAAATGCCGCCTGCAAATCCAGTCCATCCGAAAACACCAGCCGTTTGGAATTGGCATCAATACGCAGCTTGGCGTAATGCGCCAGCGCCTTTTCTCCCCAGACCACGGGATCGCCGGAATCATGGCGCAAGCCGTCAAACAGTTTGGCAAAATACAGATCGAAGTCATTTAAGAAAGCATCCATGCCGACCACATCGGTCAAGGCGATGCCAAGATCACCGCGATATTCCTGCACCCAGTTTTCCAGCGCGACTTTTTGAAAATCACGCAGGCGCACGCCAAACGATTGATACGATTGCAGGTATTCATGTGCCATCGTGCCTATTGGTGTCAGCTGAAATTTTTTGGCGAGATAGACATTCGATGTGCCTTTGAAATACTGCGGCAATTCGCGCGCCAGCGTCGATACGACCTCTTCTTGCCATTCGCCGGAAAAACGGCGGCGCAAGCCAAAATCAAAAAATTCAAACGGATGCACGCGCGCCGGTTCGCGGCTGAATTCGCGCAGCATCGCAATCTTGGCATGCAGGCGGCGACGTCCTTCGTCGATGACAGCCGGGCTGCTGAGGCGGCGGCAATACAGCTCATTGACGATATACAGCACGAAGATTTCAAAACCCATCACATGCACTTGCGGCCCTGTGGCGACGATTTGCAAGGTGTCATTTTCTGCCGTCACCGTCACGAATTTTCTCTGAAAACGAAAGACCGTCAGAAAATCAACGAAGTCGCTTTTGATATAGCGCAGTCCACGCAAAAAACTGAGCTCGTCATCCGCGAACGATAAGGAACATAAATGATCCAGCTCACGCTCGACATCGGTTTTCAGCTCCGACAAAGGGTAGACCGGTGTATTGCGGCAAACAAAGGCATATTCGGTCTGCGCGCCCGGATGGCTGTGCAACAGCGCCTGCCACATGGAAAATTTATACAGATCGTTTTCCAGCAAACTGCGGACGATAGGTTGCATTTTATTTTTCTTTGCTTTCTTGGCTTGATGTGTTGGTCATGCTGATAAACGATGCGTGCTCAACGACGCCCGTTCGCCAGCAAGTCTGGCAAGACATCGGCTGCCTTGGCGATTTGCACGCCACGCGCTGCCATGTCACGGACGAAATCCTGATACTGCGCATCAAAACCGCTGACCGGGCTCATGCAGTCGGTCAGCAATACGAGGCGCGATACATGATCAGGGCGAATATTGGCGACGATATCTTCGGTCGTCGCCTTCACGCAATGGCTGCCTGCTTCACCGGTGATATACACCTGATCTGCCTGTTCCAATGTATCGATCAATTCCCGGTTCAGTTGCGTGCCAACGTCGTGCGCATCGGGTACTTCAGCCATCACGGCAGAATAATGCTCGGTCCAGGGATTGTCGCCTTTGCTGATCTTATGCACGCTGCGCAAGCTCAGGTCTTCCCATTGATTGTAGGCGACACGCACGTCGGCATGGACATTGTGTCCCCAGGAGCCGATTTCGCAATGCACTGGCCAGATCATTAGCTGATAACGACCAGCGCGTTCCAGCGCATCCAGATAAGCCAGCGCACGCGCAAAATGTTCGTCCTGACGCGGTGCAAACACGCCGGCTCTCACATCCGCCGCAGAAATCTGCGTGAATGGCGCTGGCATTTTGCCGCTTGCCTCTTGCCAGAACGTCGGATGCGCAATGTCGATTCTGTGATGCGAATCGAGCGTCATGCTGATGCCTGTCAATCCCTGCATGCCGTCTTTGATCAGCTGTGCCACACGCTGCATATCCGCATGAGCCCCCGCTACCGGCAGCGCCGGAGCATGCTGGCCATCGGCAAGATACGCCGCCGGCAAATCGCAAAAGTCGTTTTGCGGGTCGATCATCAGTAAATGTAAGTGGCGCTTCATCGCTGTCGTCCTCATGTTTTTGGATCAGTGAAGCCATTGTAGGACACTTAGTGTAAATTTAAAACTAAGTATTAAGACAATATTACAAATGCAAAATGCCACCCCCTCCAGCACGGAGGCAGGACGTGGCTCACAGGCCGATGTGCCTGAAAACCCGCATGGATAGTGCGCTCTGGGCCATGCCATGTTTGAATTTTAAAAATGAGAATTGCGCAGTCTATTTGGCGCCGGATTCGCCGGCCATCAGACGGTTGAAATACACGACATCCAGCTCTTTGCGCAAGCGGTGCAACTGTGCCGGGCGGTTATTGCCATGGCGCCATTTGCCGTCAAGTTCCTCCAGAAAATCGCCTTCCT
>JAGWUK010000319.1 GCA_028868455.1 Burkholderiales bacterium
ATGTCTTCCGCCATTTCAACCATCCCTGGCATCGCCGCAGAACCACCCGTTAATACGATCCCCGAAGACAGTACATCTTCGTAGCCGGATTCACGCACAACCTGGTGCACCAGAGCGAACAATTCTTCGACCCGCGGCTCAATCACTGCAGCCAGCGCCTGGCGCGACAGAGAGCGCGGACCACGGTCGCCCAGCCCTGGCACTTCCAGACTGTCGGCAGGATCTGCCAGCACCTGCTTAGCAACACCAAAACGTATCTTGATTTCTTCGGCTTCCGATGTCGGGGTACGCAAGGCCATCGCAATGTCGTTCGTGATCTGATCGCCAGCGATCGGTATGACGGCGGTGTGGCGTATGGCACCTTCGCTGAATACCGCGACGTCGGTCGTACCGCCGCCGATATCAATCAGAACGACGCCCAGTTCTTTTTCATCTTTTGTCAGCACAGCTTCGGCGGACGCCATTGGTTGCAGTATCAGATCCGAAACTTCCAACCCGCAACGGCGTACGCATTTCACGATGTTTTGCACGGCAGATACCGCGCCGGTGACGATATGCACTTTGACTTCCAGGCGTATCCCGCTCATTCCTATTGGCTCACGCACATCATCCTGATTGTCGACGATGAATTCCTGCGGCAAGGTATGCAATAATTGCTGATCGGTCGGGATGTTGACCGCCTTGGCCGTTTCGATGACGCGCGAAACATCGGCTGCGGTTACCTCTTTGTCTTTGATCGCCACCATGCCGCTGGAATTGAAACTGCGGATATGGCTGCCTGCAATCCCGATGTAGACATGACGAATTTTGCAATCGGCCATCAATTCAGCTTCTTCCAGTGCGCTCTGAATTGAACCGACCGTCGCTTCGATGTTGACGACGACACCTTTCTTCAAGCCTTTTGACTCATGCTGTCCAAGACCAATCACCTCATGTCGACCATCGGGCATGACTTCCGCCACGACCGCTACGACTTTAGAGGTACCGATATCGAGACCAACGATCAGATTTTTTGCGTCTTTTGTCATGTCTTTCCACTTGCTTTTGTTAGCTTTTTCGATCCCAGAGAACTTTGGCTCGACTTGAGCGCAAGTCCATTCGGATAACGCATATCCACACTTTCAATACTGTCCTGCAAACTGGCTAACAGTTGCGGATACACTGTCATCAATTTGTTTACGCGATTCTGCAATGTCGTTTCATCTTGTATCCTGCCCAACTCAACGCGCATGCCATTGTTTAACTTCACACTCCAGGCGTAACGGCTGGAATATGTCACTTCTTCCGGTGCCAGACTGATTCTGGCAAACCATTTTTTAAAGTCCAGATAGCGTGCCAGCACCTCTTTTTCACTACCATCCGGCCCATTTAACGAAATCAGTTCTGCATCCTCTTCCGCCTCAGCAAGGTTGGCAGTAAACACATCGCCGTCAACGGAAATCAATTGTTCGCCATCACCCCAGGTACCCAACACCGTATGCTCAACGAGCGTCACAACCAATTTATCCGGCCATTCGCGTTGAACGCTTGCTTTACGTACCCAGGGAACTGCCTCAAATGCCATACGCACAGCGTCCAGATTTGCCGTAAAAAAATTCCCTTTTATTTTTGGTAACGCGGCATTGCGAATCGTCAATGGATTGACATGTCGCAGTGACACTGCCCCGTCGCCATGCACTTTGATGACCTTGATCGTAAACATCGGACGCTGTATCACCCACCAGATGCCGCTCACCAATAATGCGAGCAATACCAGGCCAAACAAGGCATTGGCGATATTGTTCATCATTTTGACGTCTTGCCACATCGGTCTTTTCCTTATTCTTCCTGTTTAAACAGCCCGTGTATCAGACTGAATTTTCAATCGCGCCGTTTTCAATATTTCCAGACAAAGATCTTCATAACTCAATCCGACAGCACGCGCAGCCATAGGCACTAGCGAGTGTCCGGTCATGCCAGGTGAAGTATTAATTTCAATCAAAAAGGCTTTGTTATCTGACTTCCGCAATAACACATCAATCCTCGCCCAGCCTTCGCAGTCAATCGCACGATAGGCTTCCACCGCCATCTTTTGTATTTCGGCGGTTAGCTCTGCATCCAGCGGCGCCGGGCAAAGGTATTTGGTATCGTCGGTAAAATATTTATTTTGATAATCGTAATTACCATCCGGTGCCACGATCTCGGTAATCGGCAGCGCATAGGCATTTTCACCGCGCCCCAAAACTGCGACGGTCAGCTCACGCCCTTCGATAAATTCTTCTGCCAGCACGACTTCATCAAATTGCGCGGCCAGCTTGTAGGCTTCCGTCATGTCGGAGTAGCCTCTCACCTTGGTGATGCCGATGGTCGAACCTTCATGCGGCGGCTTGATGATCAATGGAAGTCCCAGTTCGTCAGGAACCAGGCGCAATTCGGATTGCGGCGTCAGGACAGCATAGTTGGGCGAGCTTAGTCCATGTGTCTGCCAGATTCGCTTGGTAAAAATTTTATCCATCGCGATGGCAGAAGCCATCACGCCGCTGCCGGTATAAGGAATATTTAATTGCTCCAATACGCCCTGCAGGCTGCCATCTTCCCCGTAGCGTCCATGCAATGCGATGAAAACGCGATCAAACTTTTCTGCGGCGAGATCGGCAATACTACGTTCACCGGTATCGAAGCCATGCGCATCGACGCCTTTACTTTTCAACGCAGCCACGACGCCATTACCGGACATAATGGAAATATCACGTTCAGCCGAACGGCCTCCCAGCAGGACGCCGACTTTACCTAAGGATTTTGTATCGAATTCGCTCATCATGATTTGATCATTCACTATGTCACTTTGCCTGCGCCAGTTTTGCTGGCACAGCACTAATAGAACCGGCACCCATTACGATCAGTACGTCGCCATCTTTTAAAACATGCAATAAGCTGTCTGCCATGTCCTGAATATCCTCGACAAATACCGGCTCAACTTTTCCCATCACGCGTAACGCCCTCGCCAACGCGCGCCCATCCGCAGCGACAATCGCAGACTCGCCTGCCGCATAGACTTCTGCCAGCACGACTGCATCGGCGGTAGACATGACCTTAATAAAATCTTCGAACAAATCACGCGTCCGCGTGTAGCGATGCGGCTGAAATGCCAGCACCAGACGTCGACCCGGATACGCACCCCGTGCGGCCGCCAGTGTCGCTGCCATTTCGACGGGATGATGTCCATAGTCATCGACCAAGGCAAAGCTGCCACCGGCTGCCAGCGCAATTTCGCCATAGCGGGTAAAGCGTCGGCCTACGCCATTGAATTCACTCAAGGCTTTCTGCGTTGCGGCATCGTCGACGCCGACTTCGCGGCCGATGGCGATGGCTGCGCAGGCATTCTGCACGTTATGCATGCCTGGTTGATTCAGGCTGACTTCCATATCGGGATATCCGTCTTGCACAACAGTGAAATGCATTTTTCCGCCAGATGCGACTGCGTTCACTGCGCGAACTTCTGCCGCTTCATGAAAGCCGTAAGTCACAATCGGTTTGGACACAAAAGGCATAATCTCGCGCACGTTGGCATCATCCAGACATAACACTGCCACGCCATAAAATGGAAGACGTTGCGTAAATTCGATAAATGCCTGCTTCAATTTTGCGAAATCATGCTCATACGTTTCCATGTGATCGGCATCGATATTCGTAATGACTTCGATGACGGGCAATAAATTCAGGAAAGACGCATCAGATTCATCCGCCTCGGCAACAATAAAGTCTCCACTACCAAGTTTGGCATTCGCACCCGCGCTATTCAGGCGGCCGCCGATCACGAACGTCGGATCCAGGCCTCCTTGGGCGAGGACGCTGGCCACCAGGCTCGTCGTGGTTGTTTTCCCATGTGTACCAGCAATCGCGATACCGCTTTTTAAACGCATCAGTTCGGCCAGCATCAACGCACGCGGAACGATAGGAATATGACGTGCACGCGCAGCGATTACTTCCGGATTGTCAGCTTTGACTGCTGTCGATGTTACGACGGCATCGGCACCGTCGATATTTTCGGCGGCGTGCCCCAGCATGACATTCGCCCCCAGACTTGACAGGCGTTGCGAGACGGCGTTGCTACTGATATCGGACCCGGAAATCGTGTAACCGAGATTCAATAGCACCTCGGCGATACCGCTCATTCCTGAGCCGCCTATACCAACGAAATGAATATGTTTAACTTTGTGCTTCATGCTAGTGATTCCAGAATTTGTGCGATGTTTGCACTTGCCTCGCGCTGTCCCAATGTGTACGCGGTTTCTGCCATCTTGAGACATTGCGAACGATTAAGCGCAGTTAACTGCTCTGCCAGAACTTGCGGTGACAAGGCTGTTTGCGGCAAGTAAATGGCCGCATTTTTTTCTGCGAGCCATTGCGCATTTTCTTTTTGATGTGATGTACTCGACGCCATGAACGGCACCAATATACTGGCGACGCCCGCAGCCGTCAGTTCGGAAACCGTGATTGCGCCTGCTCTGCAGATCACGAGATCGGCGTCGGCATACCGTCGCGGCATATCGTCAATAAAATCCAGAATTTCTGCCTGCACCCCGGCGACGGCATAACTTTTGCGTAAAGCCT
>JAGWUK010000320.1 GCA_028868455.1 Burkholderiales bacterium
CAAAGGCGCACTTCATCAGCGCGGCGGTTCACTAAACCCTGAACGACGCGGCCGCCCGCCATATTCCAGCGCGCGATTGCTTTGCATCCACCCGCATAATCACCAGCCCGCATCCGTCTAGCAGCGGTGGAATTGCAAACACCACGCACGCCAGCATTGTAGGCAAGCGACGACATGGCCGCTAGCTGGTAGGGGCGGTTCGCAATTTGGGGGATGCACTTGGCGATAGGTTCGGCATAATCAGCCTGCATAGCGCGCAGGAGCATCGTCTTGCACTGCTCATCAGTGTATCGCTGCATCTTCACGCGCGTTTCACCATAGCAGACAGTGGGGATTCCAACGATGTCGACATAGGGATCGTTTCGTTTCCCTTCCCACTTCGACACAATGGGAACAGCCAAAGCAAGAGCCGCCGCAATTCCTGATCCTACAGCAATCTTTGCCTTGCTGATCTGGTGTTCATTTGGGGCCACTGATTTTCTCCTGACGGATGAGGCGGCTAACCGTTACTATCACAAATAACACAATCGGGACAGTCGATGGAAGCCACGCGATCATATCAGCAGGTATGTAACTCAGGACTGAAAGTATCGTCTCGGGTGATGCGAGCAGATATGCCCACATAAGCGAAGCGGCTGCACTGATACGAACAGACCACAGCCGCCAAACCTTTCGCTTCCAGTCGTCAATGAATTTCATTTCATCTGCCTTTCAAGCAGCCGGTCAAGCTTCTCATCAATTCGAGCATAGCGACTGTTTTCATCCTGCTTGTGTTCGCGTAATGCCTGGGACACAATCTCAACATTAGTCTCAGCAACGGAAACCCGGCGATCAAATGAAACCCAGAACGCGCCAAGCGCAGCCAGCATCCCAACAACGCCAATAATAGCACCGGGGCTAGTCCACTCGTTTTTTATTGGCTCGCTCATCGCTTCCCCCAAATATCCTTATAATCCTAAAAATGGCGCAGTGAATGAAAGTCATGCCTGCCATGCAGGAAATGGCGTAGATTATGACCAATGGCCCATCCCCCTACGGTCAAAAGTTGAAGCCATCCCACTACGGTATCGAACTCATACCAGAGGTCATAATCAGGCTTCCCACCCGTGATTAAGATTCCTCCATAAGCCAAGTGCGCGGCAACCTGAACGCAGAAAGTAGCGCCAAGGAACGCTTGCGTTTTCGCTGCTGGATGCATCAGCAGAACGCCGCCTGATATGATATTCAAAGCAATGCCAAACCACCACGGATCATAAAATCCGGTCGCTGCAATAAAGGCCGACCAGAGCGCCCATGTTGCAGCTAGAATAGCCGCGCACCGCATAATGGTTCGATCATGAGCCAACGCGGATAGGGTGAGGCATAACCCCACACCTATCGCAAAAGGTGCAAAATCAAGCATAGCCCTTCTTCATCGGACCACCGCCAGTCATTGCAACTGGCTTAACTGGCTTTGCAGACGCCTTCTTTACGCTTGAAGCAGGCTTGGGCTTAGCAGGTTTTACGGTCTTTTTCATAATATGCATCCAATATCCATGTGCAATTTAACATAAAGCATTGTACTGTTTAATGATATTTAAAGGTTTTTATCTTAACTAAAAGCACGATATATGCAAATAATTATTATCCAAGAAGGTTTACAGATTCTGATCCAGCAAGTGAGTTCACTATACGTAACATAAAGGATCGTGTCGTTTTGGCGGGAAGCACGAAATTGCCGCCGGAAACGTTCCCGCCAAACGTCACACCTGTTCCTGCGAGGATCGTCATCTGGAATGCTGTTGTGTTAGCTATGAGTAGTCGGATACAAGACGTTGCACTTGGATTTGCTATAGCTGCCACGATCTGCGCCGCCGTAGGCGTTGTATCAGAGAAGTTCGCAGCCGGGCCTGAACGAAGAAGAATAGGCGCGAGAAAATTTGCCGCAGTGATTGAATGGCCTACAGCATTACCATCTGCCTGCGGAACACCATTAAATCCATCGGCGCTTGTGTATCCAGATTTATTTGTCCAATTCCCTTCAATCTGATTATCGCCAGCAATAGAGTTATTCAGGATCAATCCAGTTCCGGGGCTTACCGAGAAGTTGCCCTGCACGCGATTTCTGATCGAACCGTTATCGAGTTGGATCATATGCTTGTAGTTGTTCAGCGCGCCCCACGTATAGTCGCGGCAATCGCAAATATCCGTGTCCTGCGCTACAGCAGCCACCTGCACGGCAGGATATGTGTTTGCAGCAAGGCGGCCACCATTTACCAACGAACACGCCGACACGATGACGCCGCGCGCTTCAGTGTAGATCGTCGACTTGGCGCAGTCGCCGATGTGGCACCCGATGAACTTGATTCCGTTGGTGATGCTGTCGGCGACGTCGCCGTAGATCGCTACGGCATAATCGTCGGCGCTCCCCTGGCCGGTCGTGCCGTAGCGATTTAGAAGACCGCAGTCGAAGAAATGATACTGCGAGCCGCACTCGATCCGAACCGATTGTTGCGACGCACCTTCGACTTGAAAGTTGATCGCTTCTAGGAAAGCAGGAACATTCGGGAAGGACGCCGGGGTTGCCTTGATCGCCAAGCCGTAGCGCGCTTGCAACACGGCGACGTTGCACATGTTCATAGTCTGCGCGAGGCCCGACCACACGATGCCGTCCACGGCTCCCCATCCGGGGTTCAGAACCACGTCGCTAAGATTGAGCACGTCGCTGCGCGCCGAACCGTCTGTTGGTGCGCGCCAGCGCAGTGCGTAGCTTGAAGTGACCGTGACAATACGGACACGGTTAAGCGAGACAGTGTTTGCGATATAAATGTCAATGCCAGTGTAACTGCCATTAATTTCGACATTATCGAGCGCTGAATTGGCGACATAAGTCCAAAATACTGCGCGACCGCCGGTCTTTCCACTGAACGTCATTTGCAGATCGCGAATGAAAATCCCGTAGAGGTAGTTGCCCGCAGAGCCTGTTGCAGTAATGCAGTCGAGTGTGCCGTTCGCGAAATTCAGAATTGTGGCGCGTGGGCCATATCCACAAAGCGTCACGCCATTCTTTTGAATTATCGTCCCGGTTACGCGATAAGTTGCTGCACCTAACAACACCGTTCCACCTGCGGAACTTACCGCAGTTATTGCCGCATTGATTGCGGCAGTATCATCGGTACTCCCATCACCAACTGCACCAAAGTCCTTAACATTAACAATATCGCGCATCTTATCTTGCGCTGTCCGCAAAACAGCGCCAGCGCCAGATTGAATAAAGCCTACAATGGATGATCCAACCGACGACCGCAGATAGCTGATAAACCCCTTGATCGTCGTCCACAGCGATCCGCTAGAGCCGTCATCTGAGCCGATCAGGCCATCGCCGGAATCCACGCCTGCATTATCAGCAATCGCGGCAATAGTCGCGCGCAATTCAACAGCGGTTTCCAGCGCCTGTAGAGATTGTTTCGCCGTCTGACCATAAGGGATTGTCGATCCGGTGAACGTTCCCATGTCCGCAGCAGTAGCCGCAACGCCCAAAGCAGATGCATTTGCTTTGGTTTCAACAGCAGTTTCAAGCGCCTGGATGGCTTCCTTGGCATCGCTGGCATCAGGAATGGTCGATCCGGTAAACGTGCCCATATCGGCAGCAGTAGCCGCGACACCAAGCGCAGAGGCATTAGCCTTGGTTTCAACAGCAGTCTCTAAAGCCTGAATAGCCTCTTTGGCATCGCTATTGTCTGGAATAGTGGAGCCGGTAAACGTACCCATGTCCGCAGCATCAGCAGCTACGCCAAGCGCCACAGCCTCGGATTTGCTAGATACGCTAATCGTAGCAGCATCAGCAGTAGCCGCCAAATTGGTGAAATTAGCGTCAACCTCGTTATAAGTAAGAGGTGAGCCTTTTGTATTGCGGAGCGTAATGCTGGTTGTCATGTGTTAAACACCAATCGAGAAAAGTTGGCCGGAGTTAGTGCTGCCATATTGATTGCGTATTACAGCAGCGCTGGCAGAAGTGCTAGAAACATTAATCGGGCGGCCATTGGGAACGTCTTGAAGATTCACCCAAGCCCGCGACCATGAACTAAATGCGCTGTTATAATTCACTGACTGAGACGTTGAACCTGATAAAGACACATCCTGCCATTGGATTTTGAACGTGGTCGATCCAATCAGGATAGTAATATACCCTGCCGATGCTGTGCCGCTGAATGTGCAACTAGACCCGCCCAACGCGGCCAGAGCCGCCGCCGCAGTAGTCGCACTAGTACCACCCTGCGCAATACTAAGCGCCGTTGTTAGTCCGGTGAGCGATGTAATATCGCTATTTGATCCTGACTTGGCAGCAGACAATGCTGTGCGCGCATCGGCTGCCGTAGTCGAAGCGGTGCCACCATTGGCAACTGGCAAAGGCGCGGTACCATTCAGGAATGTCTCAAGCGCTGTTGCAAAGCTGTTGCGGACAAGCGCCATGACAGCACGAATGCCGTTATTAAGATTGCCAGCCGCGCAATTCTCAGCGATGTTTACGCCGTCAACCGTTGTGTTGCTGCCCGGAGTAGTTGACCAGTCGAAAAGATCAGCCATGTTTAGTCCTTCACTTTATTTTG
>JAGWUK010000321.1 GCA_028868455.1 Burkholderiales bacterium
ATGAAATATCTAAACCTGAGTCGAGGTATTACGAAGCGATCTTGGCGTTGCCGCCGCAACTTGCTCATTGCATTGAGTGTCCCTAGCGCAGTGGAAATTCGAGTAATTACATCTGAAAATAGGTTATGACCGTGCCTGCAATTTTACGCTCGATGACTATACCTGATGGCTGGTTGTCGTCGTCGCTAAGTGCAGGCTCAATCATGCGCACTACAGCATGGTTAGCTTTTATTGTTTTACTGTTCTCCTTGTCGTCTCCGCTTGATGCGGAGGATATTTTGGGATGCACTACTTTCGTCGTTGCAGTTGCTAGTCATGCGTGGATGTACGAAGCACGATCAGGCATCAGGGAATTGATGAGCCTTAAAAATGCAATATGGCTTGGCTTGCTAATCTATGCTTTACCGATCTATATACTATCCGCGACTACTGATATTACTCTTCTGTTGGCCATGAGTCCTGAGAGCCTAAGCGGCGCTGCTAGGATTTCCTTTGTTTCTATTGCGGTAACTGGTGTTGCCGTAGAGTTCCTAAGGTCGTGGGGCATGTCTCTTCACCGACATGCACTTCGTCAGATTGCCTCTGAATCAAGCGATCGGCAATACTACGCAGCGGCGATATTGGTCGTTATCTACGGGGGTAATTATCTCAGTACTGGCGTGTTGAACCTCGTGTCATCCGGAGATCGGTTCGCAATAACCCAAGCATTTGAAACGGGGAAGATGTGGTTTATTCAGTATTTGATGACGGGTGTAACAATTGCGTTCATTTATCAAAATTTTCAGAGATCAACATTGCGAGGGGCCAACTACTACATTGGACTGATATCCGTTTTTTTATTCTGGGCGTTATACGTCAGTTTGGGTAATCGACGAGGAATTCTTACTGTAGTATTCGCCGCGTCAGTCTGCTTTGTCGCGAGGAGTTCGAATGGCAAACGAGTCGCTGTATGGCTGTTGCTGATATTTTTAATAGGGGGGGCTATTGGGGTTTTGCGGCAGAATATTGCAGACGCGTCACCGGATCAGTTTTTTTTGTTGGGGGTGAGCAATTTTTTTGGTGAATTTATCTATCCAGGCTTTACGCTCGTGCATACGGTGGAATTGGATATGCCAGCTTCCTTCGATTTTACTTGGGTGACTATGCTGTATGATTTTATATCTGCTCAGTTACAGGGGGTTCCATTTGGATTCCTTGCCCACCGATTTGCGGTCGAAGTTGCCCCGTCTGGCGCTGATATTATGGGTTTTGCCTATCTACCGATCACGGAGGCTTACCTAAATTTTGGAGTAATTGCCGCGTCCGCCTCAGGTGTTGCTTTGCTGGTAACGGTCTTGTTACTTGCTTGGATTTGTAAGAACAGAGCTTGGGTCTATTTAATCCTTCTTTCTTTGGCTCTCGATATGAACCGATCGGAGTTCGCTGCAATGGTGTTCCAATTTCTGATCGTCATTGGAGGCTTTCTATTGACAACGAAGATTGGATTTGAAAAATGGTGCGCTTCTCAATAGTCGTTCCATTATTTAACAAGGCCGAGTTTGTAGTCGATACTGTGAATTCTATTTTGGCTCAGGCAATTGGAGATTTGGAGGTTATCGTTGTAGACGACGGTTCTACCGACGGTGGGGTGCAGCGTTTGGCTTTGATCACTGATCCTCGTCTAAAGATTCTTCGTCAATCCAATAGCGGCGTCTCGATGGCGCGCAATGTAGGTATCTCTAATGCTCGTGGCATGTTCGTTAGTTTTCTCGATGCTGATGACTTATGGGCTGTCAATCATCTTTCGATCGTCGAGGATCTGATCAATAGTGACCCCAAAGCAATCGCTTGGGCGACAGGTTATACGGAATTTGATCAGACCCAATGCCTGGGCGAAATCATGCGACGAGTGCCGCAAATCAATGTTGCCAGCAGACGTTTTGACCAGAATGACTTCATGAGTGCTTGGTCTCGCTTTCCATTCTTTTGCACTGACTCTATTACCGTCCGCGCATCCACACTAAAAGCAATGCAGCCATGTTTCCCTCAAGGAGAGCGTCTGGCCGAAGATCAGGACTTGTGGTTTCGCTTATCGGAATTAGGTGCAATTCGATTTTTTGATGTTCGGGACACAGTTTTTTATCGCCGTCACGTAAACGATAGCCTGACGACAATATGTGTTCTAGAACCGTTACCCGCGTTTGTACGCCTTGCAAATCGTGCTTGTCGTCAGTCTGGGAATGCAAAAAAAGCAGCCCATTTACTATATGGCACACATTTGCTTCACGTTGCGTGGAACAACTGCAAGGCCGGCAAGCGCGCAGTGGCACTGCGGTTTCTTTTTCAGGTTCGTCCTGATGTGCGTTGGACATACTGGGTCCGCATTTTTATTTGTCTTTTACTCCCCGTTTTCTTCGTGCGTGCTGGCCTATTGTTTGCGCGTCGGTTTGATCGGCTATTGAAATCCCGGTTCAAGGCTGGTTCTTAAAATGACTATTTTGTGTTTGGTGGCTGAATATCGTTGGTTAAATCATGGATTTTGATCTAATTCTTACCGCACGCGATCGGAAGATAGAAACGCTCCGCTTTATTACGAGTTTGGGTGAGCAACAAGGCGCTTTGCAAGTACGCTTACTCTTTGTGGATCAGGGGCTTCGCTTACGTACAGAAGATATTGATTCCCTTTTAAAAAAAGAAGGCATTTCGTTGCAGGTGCAAGGAATTTTGCCCTGTTCGCTCTCAGTTGCACGCAATAAAGCTATAAAGATAGGCTTAAGCTCACGGATCGTTGGCTTTCCAGACGACGACTGCTGGTACGGTCCCAATGTGTTGGAGTCGATTTTAAGCATATTTGATGCTAATCCTGCAATTCAGTGTGTGTGCACAAATGTCTTTGATCCGGATCGAAGTGTTTCCTATGGTGGACGTCCCGTCGGCACTCGCTGTCGCGTTAATTTTTCAAACATATTTTCTCTTCCTATTTCCGTTGGAATATTCGTTCGGCGCGAAGCTTTTGAGGCGGTGGGGCCATGGTTTGATGAGTCACTCGGTGCGGGTACTGCCTTTGGATCTGGGGAGGAGACAGAGTTGATCGGCAGACTACTCGAGTCGGGGGCTGAGATATTGTATGTTGGGGATATTTCTGTTTACCATCCGGTGCCGGAATACGATCAAAACGATGCTCGTAAATTTTACTCCTATGGTTTGGGTTATGGATATCTCGCATCTACTTTCATCAAAAATGGGGAATATGCCGTGATAACTCATCTTTCGAGTGTTGTGGTTAGGTCACTTGGTGGGGTTATCTTTTTTTTGTTTAATAATATAAAGCGCGCTGTGTATTGGGGGCGATTAATAGGGGTGTTGAGGGGAAGTCTTCTTGCTCTCTCTGGAGTAAAGGGAACGCAAAAATAACTTCGCGAATTCGCTGCCTAATAAAATGTGATTGGCTGCAAATGATTGTTATCGATGGAATAATTTTTTCCCTGCAGGCCCAAGGCGGGATTTCTGTATATTTCAAGACTTTAATTGATTATCTTGTGGCGTCTCAGGAGAGATTTTCTTTAATGCTCGATGAGTCGCCGCGTGAATGGGGTGCGTGCAGTAATAATTTAATATGTAGGCAAAGTGCTCGTTTTTTTGAGCGATATCGCGCATGTCGAACTCCAGTGCAGGGTAGTGTTTTTCACTCGAGTTATTATAGAAAGTCTGATGCGCCAAATATTAATACTGTTGTAACTGTTCATGATTTTATTTATGAACGGTTTCAGAGAGGGCCGCGTAAATGGGTGCATTCTGCGCAAAAAAAAGCTGCTATCCGCGGAGCTCAGGCTGTAATATGTGTTTCTGAGTCAACAAGACAAGATTTGCTTGAATTTGTTGGTGAAACGCCTGGGCAAGAAATATTTGTTATCCACAATGGTGTTGCGAATGTTTTCTCTAGGTTGACTTTGGCGCCAAAATCAACTCCCTTTCTGCTTTACGTCGGGCAACGCGGTGGATATAAAAATTTTCGCCTTGTATTGGAGGCGATGTCATTCTTGCCAGAATTCGAGTTGCACTGTGTCGGTGGTGGGGCGATTCATGGCTGGGAGTTGGCGGGGGTGCCTGATTCTGTTGCCCGGCGTGTGCGCCATTTAGGATTTGTGACTGATGAGAAGCTGAATATTCTTTATAACTGCGCATTGTGTTTGGTATATCCATCTAGCTGTGAGGGGTTTGGTATACCGGTTGTTGAAGCAATGCGGGCCGGTTGCCCTGTCGTCAGCACTGCATGTAAAGCTGTGCTTGAAATTGGCGGGGATGCGTTAACGGTCGTTTATGACCTTGATCCACGTGCCATCGCCGATGGCATCTTAAAGACGATGTCTTCTGAGCGAGCAAGTCTGATTCAAAAAGGCTTAAATGTCGCTCAAGGGTTTTCCTGGGAATCGACTCACTGTCAGACTTTAAAGGTTTACCGCGGCTTGGGGGCCTAAGCCAGGTTAAATGTATAATGGTAAAAATTTCTGTTGTAACGGCGGTTTATAACCGCCACCAGACAGTAAGCGAGGCTATCCAGTCGGTTCTTTCTCAGTCACATTCTCGCGTGGAATC
>JAGWUK010000322.1 GCA_028868455.1 Burkholderiales bacterium
CCGTCGCATACACCATCGATGTATAACCAAACAAGCGTTTACTGCAGAACGTCGAAACGATTTCAGAGAAAACACCAAATGCAGGCAACACCAGAATGTACACTTCAGGATGCCCCCAGATCCAGATCAGATTCACGTACATCATGGCATTGCCGCCCATGTCGTTCGTGAAAAAATTTGTCCCAGCAATACGATCCAGCGACAGCATCGCCAATACCGCTGTCAAGACAGGGAAAGCCGCAACGATCAAAACGTTAGTACACAATGCAGTCCAGGTGAAGACTGGCATCTTCATCATGGTCATGCCTGGTGCCCGCATTTTGACGATAGTCGCAATCAGATTAATGCCTGATAGCAAAGTGCCGACACCAGCAATTTGCAACGACCAAATGTAGTAATCAACACCAACATCAGGACTGGCAAGAATACCGGACAACGGCGGATAGGCCAGCCAGCCGGTACGTGCAAATTCACCGACAAACAAGGATGCCATCACCAAGCCGCCACCGAATGCCGTCATCCAGAAGCTGAAGTTATTCAAAAATGGAAATGCAACATCACGCGCGCCGATCTGCAGCGGCACAACATAGTTCATCAGTCCTGTGACCAAAGGCATCGCCACAAAGAAAATCATGATGACGCCATGCGCAGTAAAAATCTGGTCGTAATGATGTGGCGGCAAAAAACCGGCGGAATCACCAAACGCCATCGCCTGCTGCGCACGCATCATGATGGCATCAGCAAAACCGCGCAACAACATCACCAACGCAAACACCACGTACATAATCCCGATGCGTTTATGGTCAATGCTGGTAAACCAGTCACGCCATAGCACGCCCCAAAGCCGGAAGTATGTCAACGCCGAAACGACGGCAACACCACCAATCGCGACAGCGACAAAGGTAGCCAACAAAATTGGCTCATGAAAAGGGATAGCTTCCCAGCTTAGACGGCCGAAAATCAGCTTCGTCAAATTAATATGGTCTTGCATTTTTATTTTCCGAAAGTAGAAGGCGATGTAGTGCAGACTTCGCCCTCAGCATTGGCAGAGCGACGCCCTGTTTGTGAGGTTTTTGAATTCTGTGCCAGAAGTATTGCTTTCTCGTTAGCAATTGCATTTGCAGACATCATCGTATCCATGCATTGCTGGTCCGTACCAACACAACGATTCAAAATGGCGTGATAGAGATCTGGGTCAACCGTACCATAGCGTCGAACCGGCTCGCGCGTACTTGGTTTTTCCAATACCAGATAATCGGCACGATTCAGAGCGACACCCTTAGCTTTGCTTGCCTTCACCCAATTATCAAAATTTTCTGCCGACATGCCGTGAAACTTAAATCGCATATCAGAAAATCCAGCGCCACTATAGTTGGCAGAAAATCCCTCAAATTCGCCAGGCTTATTGATGACAGCGTTCAAAGCTGTTTCCATACCTGGCATTGCATAAATCTGACCGGCCAAAGCTGGGATGTAAAAAGAATTCATGACTGTCGAAGCCGTGATCTTGAAACGGATGGGGACGTCCACTGGCGCTGCTAGCTCATTCACTGTAGCGATACCGAGATCCGGGTAAATAAACAACCATTTCCAGTCGAGTGCGACAACTTCAACTACCAGCGGCTTGACGCCAGCAGGAATAGGACGGTGTTCATCCAGGCGGGAAAGCTTGCGATATGGATCAAGCGTATGTGTCGTAATCCAGGTCAGTAAACCCAAAGCAATAATAATCAACAAAGGTGCGCCCCAAATCACCAGCTCCAGTCGCGTTGAATGATCCCATTCAGGCTCATAACGTGCTGACGTATTGCTTTGCCTGTAACGCCATGCAAAAACAATCGTCAAAATAATGACGGGAACGATGATCAACAGCATCAATAAGGTCGAAACCCAAATGAGATGACTTTGTTGTAGCGCAATGTCTCCCGAAGGATTCATGACTATAGTGTTGCATCCTGCCAACATAATGACCGGCAAAAGGAGCAATCCAAAACGAACTAAAAACGAAACCATAAGGTAAGAACCCGGCTTAATTATAAAAACGTGCTAATGTACCTCTACGGATATACCGTGGCGATTGGACGTTTTGTCCTACTTTTCAAAAAGACATTGAAAAAGGACACGTCTGACGACCAAACCAAAATTCGGGAGACGATTATGCCAAGCACAAGCATTCATATTCATGATGCAATTTCCAACTTGCCTGATTCACCTGTCCGGCCAAGCAAAAACTCAAGATCCGATCACACTACAATTGCACCTGGTGAAATTGCAATTGGCGTTGTCATCGGTCGAGCGTCCGAGTATTTTGACTTTTTCGTCTACGCAATAGCTTCTGTTCTCGTTTTTCCGGAAGTGTTCTTTCCATTTGAGCAAAGACTGGAAGGAACCCTGTATGCCTTTGTGATTTTCTCATTTGCATTTATTGCCAGACCGTTAGGTACTGTGGCGTTTATGGAAATTCAGCGCCGCCTGGGACGAGAGGCGAAATTGACAATTGCATTGGTTTTACTCGGCATCTCCACTGCTGGAATTGCCTTTTTACCCACATTTGCACACTTAGGTACGACCGCTATTATTCTGCTCGCCGCATTGAGGATAGGCCAAGGATTCGCGTTGGGCGGCTCCTGGGATGGGCTACCATCTTTACTGGCACTGAATGCTCCTGCAAGTAAGCGCGGCTGGTATGCCATGATGGGTCAATTAGGGGCACCACTTGGATTTATGATTGCCGCAGGCCTCTTTGCCTACCTACTGGCGAATCTCTCGACAGCCGACTTCCTTGACTGGGGCTGGCGTTATCCGTTTTACGTGGCATTTGCTATCAACGTTGTAGCATTGTTTGCCCGCTTAAGACTGGTTTCCACTAACGAATATCGACACTTACTGGACGAACAGGAACTTGAACCAACTAAAGTCACAGAAGTAGTTGCTTCACAAGGACGCAATGTACTGATTGGTGCACTAGCAGCATTAGCGAGTTACGCACTTTTCCATCTTGTTACGGTATTTCCACTTTCTTGGATCAGGTTGTATTCCACGCGCTCACTAAGCGAATTTCTAGTGATACAGATGGGTGGAGCCGCTTTGATGGCAGTTGGCGTTGTCGCCTCTGGATTGATAGCTGATCGCTTTGGGCGACGTAGAACACTTGGATCACTAGCGCTATTGATCGCCATTCTGAGCGGATTCGTGCCAACACTAATGGATGGCAATGAAACGGGACAAACGATCTTCATTTTGCTCGGCTTTGCTATCCTAGGCTTATCTTACGGGCAAGCTGCCGGTGCAGTGACATCCAATTTCACACCGAAATTCCGCTACACTGGCGCCGCACTAACTTCGGACATTTCCTGGCTGGTTGGCGCGGGGTTTGCTCCCTTAGTGGCCCTGGGACTCTCTGCGCATTTTGGTCTTGAATATGTCAGTCTTTACCTACTGTCAGGCGCAGGATGCTCACTCGCAGCACTCAGCTTAAATCGCGCACTGGAATTAACGCCTTCTAACAGCGAAACTCCTTAATCGCAGCCATAGATTATAAAAGTCAAAAAAAGAGAGGATTTGCATCGGCCTCTCTTTTTGATGTGTCTCAAAAAATATTTACACAAAATTCATACGATCAATTTCGTTGAAAAACGAAAAACGCCCGAAACAAACGCATCGGGCGCATAACCAATATTTTTAGATACTTAACTTTTGGTCGGTAGAACCATTTAAGCCGATTCACCTTTTTTTAACCAGGCGTTTAACTGGTGCGGACGAATACTATCGTACTCCTCAAAAGGCTGATGTATCCACGGATTTGTTGGCAAATGACTCAGGTAGTAATCCGGCGCCACAGAAGAACAAGCCTTATACCAAATAACAGCAGACTTTACGTCACTAACGGCAGGAAAGTTTTCTCTTAAATGCACCAAAACTTTCTCCAGTGTAACTCCAGAATCGACAAGGTCATCGACAACCAGAACTCGTCCTTGAAGTGAACCTTTTGTCATGGAAATGTATTTACCAATATCTAGCGCACCCTGTACAGTTCCAGCTTCTTCCCTGTATGAACTAGTTGACAATATCGCAAGTGGCACATCGAATATCCGGGAAAAAATGTCTCCTGGCCTTAATCCACCTCTAGCCAAACATAACACTTGGTCGAATTTCCAACCAGATTCATGCACCTTTAAGGCGAGCTGCTCAATTGAGCGGTGATATTCCGGCCAAGAAACCCACAAATCTTTATCTGTAGAAACAGGCACATTCATTTTTTTATTATCCTCGTTCAATTAAAAGGATGCCTCAACACAATTGTCTCCTCACGATCTGGTCCCGTAGAAACCATATCGACAGGAACGCCAACCAACTCCTGTATGCGAAGAATATAATTCCGCGCGTTTAGTGGCAGCGCATCCATACTTTTAATACCGACGGTAGATTCAGACCAACCTGGCATTTCTTCATAAATCGCCTCACATTTTGCTGCATCCTCAGCGCCAACGGGAAACACATTTACTTTCTTGCCATCTATCACGTAACCTGTACACAACTTTAACGTTTCCAGTCCATCCAACACGTCCAG
>JAGWUK010000323.1 GCA_028868455.1 Burkholderiales bacterium
TCGGTCATCAGATTGCGTTTGCCTTCGAGAGAATTGAGCTCGTCGGATTCTTTGCTGCTCAGCATCACAATCATTTTATGCCGCACGACGGGCATATAGGCTTTGATCTTTTCGGCGACTTCCGGGTTGGCCAGTTGCAGAGCGATATTGACTTGCAGGTAGCGATCAACACCCGACAGGTTGACGGTAAAGGCTTCCAGTCTTGCCATCGGCACTGAACCGGCAGCGCTGGCTTCTTTGCCTTCGTTGGCGGTAACCTGTCCGCTGATGAGTACGCCAAGGCACAGGGCGCAGCTCAGTAAAATCTTGTTGAGTTTAGATAGGGGTTTCATATGCCAGCCTTAATACGGATGAGGAAATTCGCGGTTCTGGCATTGGTTTGCTCACATGGATGCATGACGCGGTCCGGCCGCATCTGGCCGGGCAAGCTCCGATGTGAAAACCAATGCAGCCGCGTCGTTTCTATACGGTCAAAGGTTTGTAACGAATACGTTTCGGTTTTGCACCTTCTTCACCCAAACGTTTTTTCTTGTCGGCTTCGTATTCCTGATAATTACCGTCGAAGAAAGTCACTTGCGAATTGCCTTCAAACGCCAGGATATGCGTGGCGATACGATCGAGGAACCAGCGATCATGTGAGATCACCATCACGCTGCCAGCGAATTCCAGCAATGCGTCTTCCAAAGCGCGCAGTGTTTCAACGTCGAGATCATTGGACGGTTCATCGAGCAGCAGGACGTTGCCGCCTTGCAGCAGGGTTTTCGCCAGATGCAGACGACCGCGCTCACCGCCGGACAAATTGCCGACGATTTTTTGCTGATCGCCACCTTTGAAGTTGAAACGTCCCAGATACGCACGCGATGGCATTTCAAAGCGGCCGACGGTCAGGATATCGGCACCGGCGGCGACGTCTTCAAATACGGTTTTGGTGTTACCCAGGTCTTCGCGCGACTGGTCGACCAGCGAGATTTTTGCAGTCTGGCCGAGCACGACTTCGCCGCTGTCCGGTTGCTCTATACCCTTGATCATTTTGAACAAGGTGGATTTACCGGCGCCGTTCGGGCCGATGATGCCGACGATCGCGCCCGGCGGGATTTTGAAACTCAGATTGTCGATCAGCAGACGGTCGCCGAAAGCTTTACTGACGTTTTTGAATTCGATGACTTCGTTACCAAGACGCTCTGCCACAGGGATGAAAATCTCCTGCGTTTCATTGCGCTTTTGGTATTCGTGCTCGCTCATTTCGTTGAAACGGGCCAGACGCGCTTTGGATTTTGCCTGACGCGCTTTCGGATTTTGACGCGACCATTCCAGTTCTTTTTGCAGTGCGCGCTGACGTGCCGATTCAGTGGCTTCTTCTTGCTTCAGGCGTGCCTGTTTCTGATCCAGCCACGAAGAGTAATTGCCTTTCCACGGGATACCGGCACCGCGATCCAGTTCCAGTATCCATTCTGCGGCATTGTCGAGGAAGTAGCGGTCATGCGTGATCGCGACGACGGTGCCAGGGAAACGCAACAGGAATTGTTCCAGCCAGTCCACCGATTCTGCATCCAGATGGTTGGTTGGTTCGTCCAGCAGCAGCATGTCGGGTTTTGACAGCAGCAAGCGGCACAAAGCGACGCGCCGTTTTTCACCGCCGGACAAGACGCCAATTTTGGCTTCCCACGCAGGCAGGCGCAGTGCATCGGCTGCCATTTCCAGTTGCAATTCCACATTGTCACCGGACGATGTGGAAATGATCGCTTCCAGACGTGCCTGTTCGTTCGCCAGTGCGTCGAAATCGGCATCTTCTTCGGCATACGCAGCATAGACCTGTTCAAGTTTTGCCTTGGCTTCAAATACTTCGCCGAGTGCAGATTCGACGGCTTCGCGCACGGTTTGTTCGGGGTCGAGCTGCGGTTCTTGCGGCAGGTAACCGATGTTCAGATTCGGCATAGGCACGGCTTCGCCCTGGATATCCTTATCGATGCCGGCCATGATTTTGAGCAATGAAGATTTGCCGGAGCCGTTCAGACCCAGCACGCCGATTTTGGCACCTGGGAAAAAGGAGAGCGAGATATCTTTCAGAATCTGGCGTTTCGGCGGAACGATTTTGCCGACGCGATTCATGGTGTAGACGTAATTAGCCATTTTTTGGGGAGATTTTTCAGTGGGGATAACAATTGCCTGCAAGGATACCTTATGCAGGCGCAGAGGGGCGTATTTTGCCAAATTTCACAGAATTTTGTGCTGCGCACCAAACTTGATGTGGCTCAAATTGCACGTTGCGGCGCAGGCCTACACTCCTTTCATCACTGTTCACCTAGGAAAAAAAATGAAAAAGATTGTCCTCGCTCTCTCCCTGGCTGCTCTTGGCCTGACTGCAACTCAAGCAATGGCACAACAAAGCCCATGGCAAGTGCGCGCCCGTGCTGTCAATATCAGCCCGGCAAACGGTTCTGACGCCGTTGGCGGCGTTGGCGCAGCTGATCGCATCACCGTCAGCAGCAAAACGATTCCAGAAGTGGATATCACATATTTCGTGACACCTAACTGGTCCGCAGAACTGATCCTGACTTACCCGCAAAAGCATGACGTCATGCTCGACGGCGCAAAGATCGGTACGTTCAAACATCTGCCACCAACATTGACAGCCCAATACCATTTTGCGCCTGACGCACAAGTCAGCCCATATCTGGGTCTGGGTGTGAACTACACACGTATTTCTGACGTCAATCTGTTGAACGGCGCTGGCGATCTGGATAAAAACAACTTCGGCTTTGCGGTACAAGCCGGTGTGGACTTCAAACTCGACAAAAACTGGTCTCTGAATCTGGACGTGAAAAAAGTACAGATTCGCAGCGACGTAACTATCGGTGGTGTCAAAGCCAGTGCAGTGAAGGTTGATCCTTGGCTGGTAGGCGTAGGCTATCGCTTCTAAGCAACAGGGTGACATCGGATAAAAGCCGGTCTGAGACCGGCTTTTTTTTGCTTTGCACCATGCCTGCGGCGGAGTTCATCAACCGTTTTTCAGAAACAACATCGCAACCCATCAGCCATGCTGGCAAAGGCTTTGCGCCGCACTCAGCGCACAATCTGGCCGCGCTCTATAATCGGCTCCGGTTTGATTTCGTCCTGACCGGACTTGAATGGAGAAGCATGATGAGTATTTCTATGTACGCCGCCGCAGTACCTGTATTGAAGCAAATGCTGGATAGCCTCAGCGATGTGTTGAGTAAAGCAGAAGCACACGCCAGCGCCAAAAATATTGCACCGGAAGTATTCTTGCAGGCACGCCTGTTCCCCGATATGTTCCCGCTGGTACGTCAGGTGCAGATTGCTGCCGATTTTGCCAAAGGCATTTGCGGACGTCTGGCCGGTGCGGATTTGCCAGCGTATGAAGATACGGAGCAAAGTTTCGCTGAATTGCAGGCGCGCGTTGCCAAGACCAAAGCGTTTATCGAAGCGCTGGACGCTGCCGGCTTTGAAGGTAGCGAAGGGCGCGAAATAGTGTTGCGTCCTGGCACACCGAAAGAGAAAAAACTGAGTGGTCAGGCTTATTTGCTGAACTACGGTTTGCCGCAGTTTTTCTTCCATGTCACCACGACTTACGCGATCCTGCGTCATAACGGCGTGGAGCTGGGTAAAAAAGATTTTATGGGCGCTTATTGATCCTTGTTTTGCGCGGGCGCGGTGTCGCTGATGGCTTCCACGCTCAGATATAAAGTCACATCGTCGCTGACAAAAGGGACGTAGCGACCCAGCTTGAATTCGCTGCGCGAAATGCTGGTATAACCGTTGGCGCCGCATGCCCGCTTCATGTACAGCAACATGAAGCGGCATGCAAAATGCGTGATGGTGATGGTCACCGGCAGCGTGATTTCCTTGATCGTGAGTTGTCCCTCGACTTGCGCCAGTTGTTCATCCTTGAAGACGAGCTTATCGGAAATGAATGCAATTTCCGGATAAGTTTTTACATCAAAAAAATTCTGCGACCGCAGCACCTGATTGAATATTTCCGAACCGGTACTGACCGATGCGGCATCGATTTTGATCGCGATTTTGCCGGTTTTTGCGGCCTGATCGAGTTCAATCTCGCCGCTGTTTTTATCAAAGCGGCCACGCTGCAAAGACAAGCCCCAATGCAGATATTCAAAGCTGCTGAATGTGTGCTCGGGATCGATCAGAAAACGCTCTGCCGCCTTTGCCGCCGGTGCCGATAACAGCGCCGCCAGCGCGCACAGCGTCCATGCGATGCGCGGCAAGGCGGCGAGCTTGGTACTGGCATCGGTGCGCATCGCTTTGTGCCCGATTAAGGCTTGATGAATTTCAAAGTCATGCGGTCGCTTTCACCAATGGCTTCGTAGCGCGCTTTATCCACGTCCTGATTGGCCAGAGTTGGCGGCAAGGACCACACGCCTTTGTTGTGATCGGCGTGGTCTTTGGGGTTGGCGTTGATTTCTGCGCTGGCCGCGAGGCGAAAGCCAACGCGTTTGGCCATGTCGACAACATAGCTCTGGTGCAGATAACCGCTGCTGGCTTTGGCGTCCTGAGTTTGCGCAACGGGCAGGCGATGATCGACGAC
>JAGWUK010000324.1 GCA_028868455.1 Burkholderiales bacterium
ATGCAGAACATGTCAGTTACGCCTTTGCCCTACCCAATGCCGAATGGACGCTGGACGTGCTGGTAAAGCCCAATCAAGATGCGCTCGTCGGGTTGATTTTCAAAATTGGCCTGAGTCTCGCGTTCAGCCTGATGCTGGCGTATCTGGTTAAATTATTGCTGGAAGCGCGCATACAAAAACGCAGCCTGAAGCAAACCATCGCCGACCGGACTGCCGAACTGGCCGCCCGAGAAACCGATCTGCGCCGCGCGCAGGCTATCTCAAAAACGGGTAGCTGGGTTGCCGATGCCGATAGTCACCAGATCCGCTGCACAGAAGAAGCCTACCGGATATGGCATGTCAGACCGGGCAGCTTTGTTGACTGCAATACCATCATGCACCGCGTCCATCCGGCCGATCGCGAAGCCGTCGAAGCTGCGTGGGAAAAGGTCAAGGAAGGACAAAGCTGCGCCATTGAGCACCGCATCTTGCTGCGCGATGAAATCCGCTGGGTGCATTCGCAAATCGAACTTGACGTCGGCAGCGATGGCCAGATTCGCCATCGCATAGGCACGGTTCAGGACATTACCGAACGCAAGCAAGTCGAAGAAGATTTACGCCTGGCCGCGATTGCCTTTGAAGGTCAGGAAGGCATGGTCATCACCGACGAAGACAGAACCATCCTGCGCGTCAATCACGCGTTCACTCGCATCACTGGCTACACACGCGAAGAAGCGATAGGCAAGCAAACCAGTCTGCTGAAATCAGGCTTGCATGGCAGCAGCTACTACATGGAAATGGCCGACCAGCTCAAGGAAAAAGGGTATTGGCAGGGCGAAATCTGGAACCGGCGCAAAAACGGCGAAGTCTATCCAGAGTGGCTGACCATTACCGCCGTCAAATCCGAAGACGGCAGTGTCGTGAATTATGTAGGCACCATGCTCGACATAACCCAGCGCAAAGCAACCGAAGCCAAACTGGAACACCTGGCCTATCACGATCCACTGACCGGATTGCCAAACCGCCGCCTGTTGCTGGATCGTCTGCAACACGCCCTGGTTGCCAATGCGCGCGGCCATCATTTTGGCGCGCTGTTGTTTCTGGATCTGGACAATTTTAAAACCATCAACGACATCAACGGTCACGGCAAAGGCGATTTACTTTTGCAAAACACCGCCAAACGTCTTGCCCACAATACCCGCAAAGGCGATACGCTGGCGCGCATCGGGGGCGACGAATTCGTTTTGATACTGGAAAACCTGAGCAGCAATATCCGTGACTCAGCGATGGAAGTCAAAACCATTTGCAGCAAGATCCTGCAAGACCTGAAACACCCGTACGAACTGGACGGCCACGAATACCATAGCAGCGCCAGTATCGGCGTCGTTTTATACGGCAAACAAAACGAATCTGCCGAAGAGCTGTTAAAACAGGTCGAAGTTGCCATGTACGAAGCCAAGGCCGATGGCGGTAACACCATGCGCTTTTTCGACCCCGACATGCTGCACATCGTCACAGCACGCGCCGCTATGGAAACCGACATGCGGCTTGGTCTGGCGCAGCAACAGTTCGTGCTGTTTTACCAGCCGCAGGTCGACAGCCAAGGCAAACTGCTCGGCGCGGAAGCGCTGGTGCGCTGGCAACATCCGGAAAAAGGTATGGTCTCGCCAGCTGACTTCATTCCTTTGGCCGAAGAATCCGGCCTCATCCTGCCGCTCGGCACCTGGGTCCTGCACACCGCTTGCCAAAAACTGCTGGAGTGGAGTGCGCAAGCGTCCACTGCGCAACTGACGCTGGCCGTCAATGTCAGCGCACGCCAGTTCCGCCAGACGGATTTCGTCGCTCTAGTGCTCAAAACGATACAACAAGCCGGCATCGACGCCAGCAAACTCAAGCTGGAATTGACCGAAAGCCTGCTGGTTGAAAACATCGAAGAAACCATAGAAAAAATGAACCAGCTCAAAGCGCATGGCGTCGGCTTTTCGCTGGATGATTTTGGTACAGGTTATTCATCGCTGTCCTACCTGAAGCGCCTGCCGCTGGACCAGCTCAAAATCGACCAGTCCTTCGTCCGCGACATTCTGGTCGACAGCAACGACGCCGTTATTACGCGCACCATCATTGGCCTGGGACAAAGCCTGGGCCTGGCCGTCATCGCCGAAGGCGTAGAAACCGAAGCACAAAGAGATTTTCTGAGATCGCAAGATTGCCATGCTTTTCAAGGCTATCTGTTTGGCAAACCCGCCGGTGATTTACCTTTGACACTGATCAACAAACATTAAATTGCATCGGCTGAACGGACAATATTCCGGTTCCCGTCCTCCTGCAAAGCTTGTTACCATGCAGAATAGTCTCCATGTTGTTGCATAGAGTGGACGCAAAAACTACCCCGGCGAATTGATCGCGCCTCGTCATACCGAGTGCCATGCCGGAGCATGGACGCGTATCCGCTTGCCAACCCTTGACGACCCGACTCCTCCATTCACACAAGGACGAACCATGACACCCCAACAGATTTTGCAAGCGGCACGCGAACGCGGACAAGAACAATCCCTGCCTTATGCCGGCGCCGTCACACCACAAGAAGCCTACGCATTACTGACAAATGACAACAACGTCGCGCTGATCGATGTGCGCACCAACGCCGAACGCGACTGGGTTGGCCGCGTCGACCTGCCGCACGATGCCGTGCAATGGAGCCTGTATCCGGGCGGCACACCGAACCCCGATTTCATGGCGCAACTGCAGGCGATCGAAGCGGACAAACATAAAGTATTGCTGTTTTTGTGCCGCTCCGGCGTCCGCTCACGCCACGCCGCCAAACTCGCCACAGAAAATGGCTACACCCATTGCTACGACATTCTGGAAGGCTTTGAAGGCGACAAAGACGCACACGGCCACAGAAAAACCGTTGGCGGATGGTGCCAATCCGGCCTGCCCTGGCTCGGCGCCTGAGCTGATTTTCCCGCAAGAAAAAGCTTCCACCGCACCGAATACTTTGCTAGAATAGCGAGCTTCGCTGTTACGGCAACCGCGATTTGTATCAGGAGAGGTGGATGAGTGGTTTAAGTCACACGCCTGGAAAGCGTGCGTAGGTTAATCCCTACCGGGGGTTCGAATCCCCCCTTCTCCGCCAGAATTAAGTTTCAAGCAGTTCCAAGAAACACCAAAAACCCGCGTATCTCCCAGTGAGTACGCGGGTTTTTCGTTTCAGGACGTGCCAGAACATTCATTGACAGCCCAAGTTTTTGGCGGTATTTTTGACGGTATACCTAGATACCGTTAAAGCGTATACCGTCAAAATGCCTAAACTCGTTACGCCACTCACTGACATTCAGGTCAGAAACGCCAAACCCAAAGACAAGGCTTACAAGCTAGCGGACGGCGCAGGCATGTATTTACTTGTCAATCCTGATGGCACTAGGTACTGGCGTTTTGATTACCGGCTCAATGAAAAACGTAATACATTGGCTTTTGGCAAATATCCTGAAGTTACACTGACGCAAGCGCGAGACCAGCGCAAAGCAGCCCGTGAGCTTCTGGCATCAGGCACTAACCCAGCAGCTACACGCGACCAAAAGAAGCAACTAGCTAACGATGTGGCTGCTAATACCTTTGAAAAAATCGCTCGCGAATGGCATAACACCCGCCTGAGTGCATGGAGTGCGGCCACCGCCAAGGACACCATTAACCGGCTAGAGAAAGATATCTTTCCAGAGATAGGCAAACTCCCTATCAGCGAAGTAACGCACAAGCAAATGATTGCAGCCTTGCGCAAGATTGAAGAGCGTGGCGCTGGTGAAGTCGCGCACCGCTTAAAGGCGACATGTGCCAGAGTATTCAGCTATGCCAATCAGCACGGCATCGAGAACCGCAACCCCGCTGCCGACCTGAAAGACACTTAAACCAGTGAAGGCCGGACACTTTGCCGCCATTGCACCAGATGAATTGCCAGCCTTTCTGGAATCCATTAATAAAAACGATGCCAGACTATATGCGCCCACCCGTATCGCCTTGCGGCTGATGTTGCTGATTTTCGTTCGCAGTAGTGAGCTACGCACCACGCCATGGAGCGAAATCAATTTACAAACTAGTGAATGGATAATCCCATGGCAGCGCATGAAGCGCGGTAAGCTGACCATGAACCCAGACCAGACAGATCATCATGTTTGCCTGTCTCTCCAAGGGTTGGAGTTACTCAGGGAACTACACCACTACACTGGCGGCAGTACCTACCTGTTTCCGAATCAGCGCGACCACAGCAAACCCATGTCCGGCGATGCTATCCGCATGGCCTTAAACCGCATGGGCTATGAAGGCAAAATGACGACGCACGGCTTCCGCGCTTTGGCAATGACCACACTCAAGGAAAAGCTGGGCTACCGGCATGAAACCGTAGATCGTCAGTTAGCCCATGCCCAAAAAGACAAAATCGCCAGCGCCTATGATCGGGCGCAATTCTTGGATGAATGTTGGCGCGCACTCAAATTTGACCAGCTGCGCGCATTGAATATTGACCAGGCGCTTAGTTGCTGAGCATACAACTTACTTTTAGATTTGTCGATGAATTATGTGTGCATA
>JAGWUK010000325.1 GCA_028868455.1 Burkholderiales bacterium
TTGCGCTCTGTGTCGGCATCATTGTGATTTCAACGCGTCTGCAACAATCGCGTCTGGGGCGCGCCTTGATGGCGATCCGCGAAGATGAAACCGCGGCGAAAGCAATGGGGCTCAATACCCGCAATATCAAGCTGTTTGCGTTTGCGATGGGCGCATCGTTTGGCGGCGTGGCGGGCGCGATGTTTGCGGCGTTTCAGGGCTTCATTTCGCCGGAATCGTTTTCATTGACGGAATCGGTTACCGTCTTGTCGATGGTGATACTTGGCGGCATCGGTCATATTCCCGGCGTGATTCTGGGTGGGCTGATGCTGGCGATTTTGCCGGAAATATTGCGCTATGGTGTCGTGCCTTTGCAGCTGCTGTTGTTCGGTAAAATGCTGCTGGAACCAGAGGTACTGCGCCAGCTCTTGCTGGGGCTGACGATGGTCTTGATGATGCGGAAGCGTCCTGCCGGTTTATGGCCAGAACGGCGACACGAAGAGCGCATTGCTAACGCATAGAGGACAAATGAATGACAGCAACAAACAGCTTGCCGATGCCAGACAACATGGTCTGGAAAACCATGAACGAACTCAATCGTCAGTATTCTGCCGGCAGCGAAACGACGCGCCGCTACGTCAAAGGATTCGCGCCGTTCATCGCCTTTGCCGATCTCGCCTATCCTGATCTGACGCCGCTGGAAGCGCTCAGCGAAGCTGGTGAATTATTGTATTGCGACGGCTGGAGCGGCGCCGTGCCCGATGGCTGGCAGCTTGAATCCGAATCGCTGTTGCTGAACATGCTCTGGCATCTGCCTGCGCCGCTCACCGAAGCGACGACAGATGATTTCCCGGTACTGACAGCGCAGCATCATGCAGCGGTGAGCGAACTGGTTCGGCAGTCACCGGCTGGCCCGTTTGGTCTGGGCAATTTGCAATTGGGGCGGCACATCGGCATTGTCGAACAAGGGCAACTGATCGCCATGGCCGGCATGCGCAATTGCGCTGGCAACTGGCGAGAGATTTGCAGCGTGGTCACGCATCCGGCATATCGCGGCAAGGGTCTGGCGCGGCAGTTGGTGGCAGCGCAAATCCGTTATGCGATGCAAGGCGGGCACGGCGTGTTTTTGCGCGTTCTGGACGACAATCTGGCGGCGCGCCGCCTGTATCGGCACATGGGATTTTGCGAAGCGACGACGTCTGTTGCCAGAACGATTTCGCGGCGCTAGCGCACTGCGCGGATTGCCATACGCATGTGGCGGAAAATTCTTCGCCATGCTTTGCTGTGAGTAGAAAATTGAAATTGCCACCGTCCGGAAACGCAATCAGGACGCGGCTTAGCGGGTGAATGCCCCGCAGAGCCGCATGAATAGCTGGCTCTGGGGCAGGGGGAGGTTGAAAATATAAAATTACTTCAGGCGCTCTGCCGAAAACGCTTTATTCGGTTGGCGCTACGCTGCCGCAGTCAGCGGATTTCCAGTGCGCATGCACTTCTTGCGTGACATGGAAATTGCCATTTTGTCCGGCCGCCGCCGGGACACCTTTCATGCTGCCGTCGCCAACCATCTTGAAGCTCCATTCCTTGTCATTGCTGACCTTATATTCGCCCAGACCTTTGTAGTCGCCGCCGCCCGGCCCCATGCAGGTCGTGTTGAATTTTGCACCGGATGCATCGGCCGAAATGATATTGAGTGAGCAGCCTCTGGATGCGGCCTGCATTTTCTGGCGGATCTCGTCCACATTAATCCCCTTGGCGACCTGCGCAGCGCTCAGGCAGGATTGCGCGGTACCGCCGCCCATCCGTCCGGATTTTTGCATCTGCGCG
Source organism: Burkholderiales bacterium (assembly GCA_028868455.1). GTDB lineage: Bacteria > Pseudomonadota > Gammaproteobacteria > Burkholderiales > Burkholderiaceae_D > Undibacterium. The sequence continues at coordinate 1,804 of JAGWUK010000325.1, forward strand.
CGTTGTTCCGGCGTCAGGCGCGACATGGATTTTTCCATTTGCTTTTGCATGATCTCTTCGAGATTTTTGCCGTTGATCAGCGTCGAGCGCGTCTCTTCCCACAAACCCGGGCGGAGTTTGAGCGCGATGGTTTCGGCCAGTGCGGGCACGCTACTCAATGAAGCAACGCCGAGCGTCATTGCGAGCAAGCTAGTACGGTGTAAGGATTTCATGCGTGGTTCCTATCAAATGGATCGACATCGGCGCAATACGGCGCACCGGAAAATAGAGTGAACATCATAGCAAACAAGCATTTTCCAGCGCCAACAAAAATGCATTTCCAAATGTAAGGACGCGCCAGTTCGGCAAGTCGCTAAAGCCTTGATACGTCATGACAGAGCGGACAGGGATGCTTGTGTCTAGCCCAGCCGCGCCAGCACAAAATCGACAAAGCTGCGCACCTTGGCGCTCGGGCGTGCTTCGGCGCGGCGCAACAGATGCATGGCGCGCGACGGCAGTTCCCATTCAGTCAGCAATGCCTGCAATTTTCCGGAACGGATATACGGCTCCAGCAGCGCATCGTTTTGTACGATCACGCCGCGATCGGCCAGCGCCGCCGCTACCAGCGCCTCGCCGTGATTGCTGACAAAACTGCCGCGCACCGGCACTGGCACAAGCGCATCTGCCTGCCGGAAACGCCAATGGTGATTGCTGCCCCAGGCGGCGAAAGCCAGACAATTGTGCTGCAATAAATCCGATGGATGCAGCGGCACGCCATGACGCGCCAGATAGGCCGGGCTGGCCGCCGCCAGCATGCGCGTGCGTTGCAAAGGGCGTGCAATCAGATCAGGCGCCTCCAGCACACCGGAACGGATCGCCACATCGACGGATTCTTTTGCCATATCGATGATGCGGTCATCCAGCATCAGATCAATACAGACTTGCGGATACAGAATCGCATAATCGTTGATGACCGGCATCAGCCTGTGCGTGCCATAAGCCATTGGCGCCGTGACACGCAACTGGCCTTGCGGCACAGCGCGCAAGGTTTCGGCAACGCGGTCTGCGGCCTCCACGCTGGCCAGCGCGGCACGGCAGCGTTCCAGATAACTGGCACCAATTTCCGTCAGGGTTTGCCTGCGCGTCGTGCGCTCAATCAGGCTGGCGCCAAGCTGCTGCTCCAGCGCGCGCACATGCTTGCCAACCATGACGGCAGAAATATCGAGTTGCTCCGCTGCTGCGGCAAAACTATCGGTGGTTGCAGCGACCACAAAGACCTGCATGCTGCGTAATTTATCGCTCATATTCCGAATTATAAGTTACGAGTCTGCGAAGCATTTGTGCATTCACGCGCCGCCTGCGCTCCGCAATAATGCACTCCATGACAGGCACCCACGCATTCCGGCGAACGTGCAGATCGTCATACGCAACTCATTTCAGGAGAAATATCATGGCAGCTTATGCAATCGGTTCTTTAAATGTCCACAATACTGCCTGGCAGCAGGAATATGTGCGCCAAATGCCAGCACTGTTGGCCAAATACGGCGGCAAGCCGCTGTGCAAGGCGTATCCCGAAGTATTGGAAGGCAATTCCCTGTTGCCCGGCTTTGCCATCATCGTTGAATTTCCGACCATAGAACACGCCCGCGGCTGGAACGACGATCCCGCCCATGGCCCGCTGCGTGAATTGCGCAGTTCCGGCGCGCATTTCAACCTGATCGTTGTCGATGGAATGTGAGCTGCGGCGACCGGACTACGCTACCGCTGCTCTCTCGCACCGGCATCAGAGTGAGCAGCAAGTGGCGTTGCTCATGTCTGCAAAATCAGCGCCAATGTAACGACAGTGGGCAGATAGCATTGGCGCACTTTTTTTAATATGCGTGGAAGAAAAGCGGGTTTGGGTAGCGCCGATTTCGGTCAATAGAGGATTTGAATCGGTCAAGACAACTGCGCCAGTAAAGGACAAGCCTGCATCGGTTCCGCCAGACGTCGCGCCAGTTCGTTGCGCAAGTCACTCAAGGCGTGGATGCGTGCATCAATGTCGCTGAGCTTGTGCTGCAATGCCTCGCGCAACATCTGCGCCGAGGTTGCCGAGTCGTTGAACATCGGCATACCCTGTTCAATTTCCGCCAGGCTGAAACCCAGCGTCTGCGCCGTGCGCAGATAGTTGAGCCAGTCCACAGACTCCGGCGGATAATCGCGATACCCGTTCTCGCGACGCTGCGAAAACAGCAGGCCGCGCTTTTCATAAAACCGCAAGGTATCGCGGCTCATCCCCGTCACGGCAGACAATTCTCCGATTTGCATGGTGCACTCCGCAGCGTAAAAAAAGATTCGAAAAAATGCTTGACCATGGAGTGTACTCCAGGCTTCAAGATCATATTTTCGACGACCCTGGAGCATCAGCATGACAGCGATTCCCTTGCCGTATTACCTGCGTATCGTGCGCGCCAGCGCCATCTACGACGCGCTGCTGACCGCACCGTTTGCAACACCTTGGACGTTTGCGCTGCTGCACGCCCAACTCTCGCGCATCAACATCGGCCTCGGCGGCAGCGCCTTGCCGGATTTCGGCCCTTTTCACGTGATGATCGCCTGCCTGATGGGTAGTCTCGTTCTGGTCTGGTGTAAACCTCCCTCAATCAGTGCCAGGCATTACTAGAGTTTTGAGGTTGGTGAAACAATCGGTATTCAACAGGGGTCATCCCGTTGAGTGAATCATGTGGACATTGCTCGTTGTAATCGTTCATCCACAATTCT
>JAGWUK010000326.1 GCA_028868455.1 Burkholderiales bacterium
TGGCAGGGGAAGAAGGATTCGAACCTTCGCATGCCGGAATCAAAATCCGGTGCCTTAACCAGCTTGGCGATTCCCCTACACAACCGTTTGTCTGTCGTCCAGAATTGGCCGCTATTTTAGCGGTAAATCGGCATCAGACCAAATATTTTTATGACTGCAATAAATTTGCCATTGGATGGCAATTCAGTGCTTTTGCTTTCCATGATGTCCAGCGTCCAGATATTTGCCTGATCACTTCATCCGCGTCCGACTCGTCGGAAAACGCGCAAAAAACACAAGCTCCTGAACCTGTCATCTTCGCATTTCCGAATTGCGAGAGCCATTGTATGGCTTCATCAACTTCCGGAAACAACGCGCAGGCGACTGTTTGCAGATCATTTTTCCACTGCACTTCAGTGCTACTGGAAAAGTCCGCTATTCTGACGCTCTTGCTGTTTCTTGTCAACTCCTTTGCCGAAAAAATTGCAGGTGTTGGCACGTGTACACCGGGCTCAATCACGACAAACCAGCGATCCGGTGTGCTGAGTTCTTGCAATTCTTCCCCTATACCTTCTGCAAACGCGTTGCGCCCGAAGATGAAGAAAGGCACATCGGCACCAAGTTGCAGGCCCAGCGTCATCAGTTCTTTGCGGTTAAGGCCGGTTTGCCATAAATGATTCAGTGCGATCAGCGTACTTGCGGCGTCCGACGAGCCGCCACCCAGGCCACCACCCATGGGCAGATTTTTTTGCAAATGGATGTGCGCGCCAAGCCGGCTGCCGCTTGCTTGTTGCAGTAAGCGTGCAGCGCGGAGGACCAGATCGCTCTCGGCAGGCACGCCGGGGACGTCGTTGTCACGTTGTATACCGCCGTCGGCACTGACGCCGATGTCGAGGTAATCGCAGCGATCAATCAGCTGGAACGCCGTTTGCAGCAAGTGGTAACCGTCTGGACGGCGACCGGTAACGTGCAGGAAAAGGTTCAGTTTCGCGGGCGCAGGAAAGCGTTGTCTGGTCTGCGTCATGGCGCTTTCCATTGGTCAACGACGATGCGGATTGCCACATTGCCTGCTTCATCGGTGTAGCGGTCGAGATCGATGCGCTTGGGAAAGGCGGGCGCCTCATGCCAGCTGGCGTAGCGCAAGGTCCAGCCGTCGGCTTGCAGGGTCTGGTCTTCCGGAGTTAAGGCGATGCGTTGTCCGGTGCGGTTTGGCATGAAACCTTGCAGCCAGTCGCGCAAACCGCCGACTGGCAACGTCCATCCTAAAGCTTCGCTCAGCAATTGATCAAGGTCGTGTGCTTGTTTCGGCGCTTTGCCGTCTTGTTCCAATAGTGCATTGCCGTCGCTTTGTGTAATGCGTGCCAGCGTCTGCCCCAGCGGCGACAACAGGGTGATGCGCAGGACGCGTTTGTCCTGTTCCCACTCAAAGCTGCCGGGTAAGGTCTGTTCCTTGCCGTTTTGCTGATAATGCACGGTGATACGGCCGCTGATCTGGATTTGCTGTTGATAAAGCCTGTTTGTCAGCGTATGGGTGCTGATATCGCCGTTGGCTGGTAGCGGAGCGTGTGGCGCGAGGCTGCTGCAGGCGCTCAGTGCCAATGCGCAAAGCAAACTCGATGCTTTATAAAATAATGGGGAGTATATTCGCATGACGTGCCACATCGCTTTATTTGCGAGCGGATTGGGGTTGTATTTTCTTATACTCAAGGGGAGTATGTGCCCCCTTGAGACTTGTTTCGGTATCAGAGCCGGATATTAAGTCTGGTCAGCGTTTTCTTCAGCGCGTCGTTTTCCGGATCTTTTGTCTGTGCATCGCGCCAGATTTTTTTGGCTTCACTATGCTTGCCTTGCGCCCATAACACTTCGCCAAGATGATCGGCAATTTCGGTATCGGCGCGCAAGGCGTAGGCGCGTTGCAGGGCGGCTTCGGCTTCTGCGAATTGCGATAAGCGGAATTTTACCCAGCCGAGACTGTCCAGAATAAATGGATCGTTGGGTGCCAGTTCGTTGGCTTTTTCTATCAGTACCAAGGCTTCGGCGAGTCGGATGTTGCGGTCGGCAAAAGCGTAACCCAGCGCATTGTAGGCATGCTGATTTTCGGGCGCGATTGCGATGACGCGGCGTAGCGAGGTTTCCATTTCGCTGATGTTGTTCATGGACTCGGCCAGCATCGCATAGTCGTACAGCAAATCAGGATCATCCGCATGTTGTTTCAGCGCGGCTTGCAAGACATTGACGGCTTCGCCTGTCATGCCGGCGTCTTTCAGCAATTGCGCTTCGGTCTGGATGACCTCAATTTCTTCACGCGGATTACTGGTCTGTATCGATTTCAGGAAGCGGCGTGCTTCGTCCATTTTGCCTTCTTTGGCGATCAGATTGGCGCGGCGCAGTTGTACCTTGAACCAGCTCGGATTGCGACCATCGTAGGAATCAATCTTGGCCAGCCACTCTTGCGCCGCCTTGTAATCCTTGCGCTCTACCGCAATGCGCGAAAGATTGATCAGTGTCGGTGTGGTATCGCGTTCCTGGCCCGGTCTGGCTTCGCCTACTTTTAAGAAATCTTTGAAATATTTTTCGGCGACTTCGGGCTGATGTCTTTCCATCGCCAGTACGCCCAAGGTGTACAAGGCGGTGGTGTCATCGGGCTTGTCGCTCAGCAGTTTTTCAAATTCGTGCGTCGCTTTATCGAGCTGCTTCAGGTCAATCAATATGCTGCCGTAGGCCAGTCGCACATCGCGTGCGCCCGGATTCTTTTTGACGAAATGCGCCAAGGCTTTTGCCGCATCCGTCTGCGTCGAAGCCTGGGCGATCGTCAGCACGGCCAATTGCGAATCCGGGCGTGAATTCAATACCATTTGCGCTTCGTCGACGGCGCGTTTGTGATCGCCCTTGGTATAGGCGCCCTGCGCCAGTGCAAGATGGGCATCCGGCAAATTTTTGTATGGCGACAGAATTTCTTCCAGTACGTCGAAGGCGGCGTTTTTATCGCGTGCACGCGCTAAGAGTCGTTGTGCCTGCAACATGATGACGCCGTATTGCTGCGGTGTGGCAGCGTGCAGTTTTTCGGTAAAGACGGCCTGGATTTCGGCCAGATTATTATTCATGGCCATGAAGCCGAGATAATATTGCGTCGCTTCGTTGGAATCTGGTGCCAGCTCACGCCACAGGCGTATCGCTGCCAGCGCTTCCGCCGGTTGTCTGACGCTCAGGGCGATCTCGGCGGAGCGTTTGGCTAACCGCGGGTCGCGGGTTTGCTGGGCGACACTGAGCAAAGTGACATAGGCGGCTTGCCAGCTGCCGCGCTGATAGGCAATTTCTGCCGTGAGTATTTTGTAAAACAATTCGTCGGTCAGTTTCACATCAGGCAAACGATCCTGATGTTCCGGCGGTGCCGTGGTCGGGGTCTGGCTTCCATGCAAGTCTTTTTCCGCCGCCAGCGCGGATTGCGCTGCTTCACGTGCATGGCGTGCATCGTCGGGTTGCAGAGGAGGATGGTTACCAAGCGCGGCGCAGCCTGTCAGCAAGGCGGCGCAGGTCAGCCAGGTGGCAGGACGCAGTGCCGCTACAATAGTGTCAGGAAAGAAGACGGAAATAGTTTTCAAAACAAACCCGAAATAAACGAAAGATGGCTGATTTTACGCCGAAGCAGCAAATGTGTGGGTTCTTCCCCCTGACTTCACTGTGTCAAATTGTAATGGATAGCAATCGACGATCTTTGTAACGCCGATGCGCTGTCTGTTCCTGTCGTTGGAGACAGAATGCGCGTTTGCCAGATTGACTTAGTATAGTCATCAACCTGCCTAGTGAACGTTTCAGGCTTTGCCTGAGCTGTGATGGACTCTATACCGTTTTTATGAAAAGTAGCTTTTATGCCCGAATTACCTGAAGTCGAAGTCACGCGACGCGGCGTTGCTCCGCATCTGACCGGTCAAGTCGTCAGCGATGTGATTCTGCGTCGCGAAGGCTTACGCTGGCCGTTTCCAACGGATTTGCACCGGCGCTTAAACGGCAAGACCATATTGGCTGCCGGTCGTCGCGGTAAATACCTGATTTTGCATTTTCAACATGGCAGCCTGTTGATTCATTTGGGTATGTCCGGACACCTGCGTGTTTTGCCGAAAGAGACACCAGCTGGAAAACATGATCATATTGATATCGTGGTTGGCGCGCAGGCCTTACGTATGACGGACCCGCGGCGCTTTGGTGCGGTACTCTGGCACGACGCGGCTGACGGCGATCTGGATCAGCATCCCTTGCTGCAGCAACTGGGTGTCGAGCCGCTGGAGTCCGGATTCAACGCCGGATTGCTGTATCGCGCAACGCGGCAGCGCAGCGCACCGATCAAGCAGGTGTTGCTGGCCGGCGATATTGTGGTGGGCGTCGGCAATATTTATGCATCCGAAAGTTTGTTCAAGGCGCGCATCAATCCGAAAACCCAGGCCAAACGGATAGGACTGGCGCGCTATGTGTTGCTGGCCGAGGCGATACGCGAGACGCTGGCCGCTGCAATAGAACAGGGCGGCAGTACGCTGAAAGACTTTATCGGCGTCGACGGACAGAGC
>JAGWUK010000327.1 GCA_028868455.1 Burkholderiales bacterium
AACATGCATTTCAGCAAAGGACGTATCAAATGTCAGATTGGTTTAGCCAAGGGCAAGAAGCAACACGACAAGCGGGACACTGAGCGCGAAAGAGACTGGCAACGAGAACAACAAAAAATCATGAAGCAAAATCGCCGCTAGCTCTGCGATGAAAACATAGTCATTTGTTCATCAATAAGTTAACGGACAGGGCGATATAACTCCTGTCCTGCGTCCCTGATTTGACGGCGCAAAGCTCGGCGTTCTTCCGGCGTCAAGCGATTCCGCTTTACCAGTCCCTCCTGCTGCGCGCACTTATTTTCGTCATTGGCATTATTACTGAAGCAACGTTCAAGATTCCGGGAGGCTTCCTTGCTGGCTTGTCGTTCCATCAGACGCTCTTGGCGCTTGCGCAACAATTCCTCTTTTCGCGCAGGATCGCTACCAAGAAATGTGCCGAAACCGGCTCCGAAAAACACCTTCTCTTGCTGAGCCAATGCACTACCTGCCAAACCTAGCACAAGTAAAAATGTCGACAATTTCAGATAGCGTGATTGCATTTTACTTTTTGTAAACTTGAATTTCTGAAAATCAGTGAGCGATTAACCCGCACGACGAAACGATGATTTTATGCGCAAACGCCAATCAAATGCTACTCTCGGGTTTCTTGAATTCAGTTTACGTCAGACTATCCAAATCTGCTGTGGATTTCAGTAAAGTGTGTAACAGCGTGTAATTGAAATGCGCATTTGATTTTCAAAATTAATCGATGACAGTACCATATTCGTATGAATAATATTCCATCCCAATCCGATGCCTCATCGGGCAGCACATCCCCCGCCTACAAAGCGAAAATTTTAGTGGTTGACGACGATCTGAGGCTTCGCGATCTTTTACGCCGCTATCTGACTGAACAAGGATTTCAGGTCGTCAGCGCAGAAAATGCGCAAACGATGAACAAGCTGTGGATGCGCGAGCGCTACGATATGCTGGTGCTTGACCTGATGCTGCCGGGCGAAGACGGCTTAGCGATATGCAGACGGCTTCGCGGAGCCGGAGATAAAACGCCGATTATTATGCTGACTGCGAAAGGTGAAGAAGTTGACCGCATTATCGGTCTCGAAATGGGCGCAGATGACTATCTTCCGAAACCCTTCAACCCGCGTGAACTGGTCGCTCGCATCAATGCGGTATTGCGCAGAAAAGCCCCCGATGAACTTCCCGGTGCCCCATCAGATGGCCCGCAAACCTTTGTTTTCGGTGATTTCGTTCTGGATCTCGGTACGCGAACGTTGAAGAAAAAGGACGAAAGTATTTCTCTGACGACAGGTGAATTTTCCGTTCTTAAAGTTTTTGCTCGTCATGCGAGACAGCCGTTGTCACGAGAAAAGTTAATGGAACTGGCAAGAGGTCGCGAATATGAAGTATTCGATCGCAGTCTTGATGTACAGATTTCCCGTCTGCGCAAATTAATTGAACCAGATCCATCCAACCCACTCTATATACAGACGGTATGGGGTCTTGGGTATGTGTTCATACCAGACGGCCAATCTAACTAAATCTGCGAGAAACGTTGCAACTATTTGCTCAGAGCGGAATGCGCTCTTACCTGAACAGTCTGGAGTGGCTGAAAAGCGGACTGTTCTGGCGAACCTTCTTTATGCTCGGCACCCTGGTCACGGCAAGTATGCTGACCTGGTTTGTCAGCTTTCGCATTGTTGAGCGCGCGCCGCGGGCGCGGCAAATGTCAGCGCAAATTGTTTCCATCGTCACTATCACCCGCGCCGCCCTGACCCATTCTGCGCCTGAAAAAAGGCGCGAATTATTATTCGACCTTGCCAGCAACGAGGGCATAAGAATTTATCTTCTCGAAGATGGCGACCAGACAGTCCCCCCTGAAGAAACACCATTTTTTGTCGAACTGCGCACTTTAATGCGCGAAAAACTCGGACCAACTACCCGTTTTGCGCAAAGCATGAACGGCGTGAGCGGCTTCTGGATCAGCTTTGACATGGAAGAAGATCATTACTGGTTGAGGCTGGATCAGGAAAGGTTGGAGCCATTGCTTGGGATTCAGTTATTGAGCTGGGCGGCAGCCACTTTAATCCTGACACTACTCGGTGCTGCTGTCATATCCAAGCTGATCAATGATCCGCTTTCGCGCTTAAGCAATGCGGCACGGCTGATTGCCAACGGCAAACAACCCGCCCTGCTTCCAGAACGTGGACCAAAGGAGATCCGAGAAACGAATGCCAGCTTCAACGGCATGGTGGACGATCTGAACCGGATTGAATCTGATCGCGCGATTATTCTGGCTGGCATTTCACACGATTTACGTACGCCGCTGGCACGCATGCAACTTGAAGTGGAAATGGCGACATTATCTAGCGACGCACGAAATGGCATGCAATCGGATTTGCAGCAAATGGATGCCATCATCGGCCAATTTCTGGATTATGCAAAGCCTTTGGCTAACATGGCATTAGAACCGGTGCCGATTAGCGAATTGCTGCAACAAACGATACAGGAATCCTTACGGCTGCCGGATTTGCATATTCGATCAGTAATCACGCCGGACATCATGGTGCAGGGAAATGCAACAGAACTGCGAAGACTTTTTTATAATCTGATTGAAAACGCCTGTCGTTACGGCAAAAAAGAAGGTGAATCCAATGTGGCCATTGATATCCAGTGTGGGTACAAAAAGCGACCGCGAAGACACGGAATTCTGATCAGCTTTCGCGATCACGGACAAGGCGTTCCTGCCGAAGAACTACCACGATTGACCCGCCCGTTTACCCGTGTCGATGCATCACGCAGCCAGGCAAATGGTTCTGGCCTAGGTTTGGCAATTGTTGATCGTATCATTAAGCGACATGGCGGAAAACTTCGTATTTACAACCATACGGATGGTGGATTGGTCGTCGTCATCGCCCTTCCAGATGCAGGCACCAAATAAAAAATCCCGGCGCACCCGAGGGTGTAAATAATTTTGTGTAAACGGTCATTTGGCAGGACACTGCCACCATCAAGGAGAAATGATGACCGTTGTAAAGCGTAACAAGCGGGCCAAACCGGACCCAGAACTGCTCAAACTGGCAGACAGCCTGCTGGCCAACTACAAAAAGCCTGAAGACCTGATCGGCGAAAACGGCCTGCTCAAGCAGCTGACCAAGATGCTGGTCGAGCGCGCCCTGGAGGTCGAAATGACCGATCACCTGGGCCACGACAAGAGCGGAGCCGTCCGCAACGACAGCGCCAACACCCGCAACGGCCACAGCGCCAAGACGCTCAAAGGCGATTTCGGTGCACTGCCCATCGACATTCCCCGCGACCGCCAGGGCACGTTCGATCCGCAAATCATCGCCAAACACCAAACGCGCTGGACCGGCTTCGACGACAAGATCATCTCACTCTATGCTCGCGGTTTGACGGTGCGCGAGATCCAGAGCCACCTGGAAGAGATGTACGGCGCCGAAGTGTCGCCAACCCTTATCTCCAATGTGACGGACGCCGTCAGCGAGGATGTGAAGGCTTGGCAGGCCCGCCCGCTTGATGCACTCTATCCCATCCTGTATCTCGACTGCATCCACGTCAAAGTGCGCGACGCCGGCGCCGTGCGCAACAAGACCGTGTTCCTGGCCATCGGCGTGAACATGCAAGGCCACAAGGAAGTGCTGGGCCTGTGGATCGCCCAAACCGAGGGCGCCAGGTTCTGGCTGCAGGTCGTCACCGAACTAAAGAATCGTGGCGTGCAGGATATCTTCATCGCCTGCGTCGACGGCCTAAAAGGCTTCCCCGATGCGATCGAAGCGGTCTACCCTAAAGCGGCTGTCCAGCTATGCATCGTTCACATGGTGCGTAACAGCCTGAACTTCGTGCCGTGGAAAATACAGAAAGAAGTCGCTGCCGATCTGCGTCAAATTTATACCGCGGCCACCGCCGACGAGGCCGAACTCATGCTCACTGAGTTTGAATTGAAATGGGATGCGCAGTACCAACCCATCAGCCAGTCATGGCGCCGCAACTGGGCGCGCATCATCCCGTTCTTCGACTACCCTCCAGAAATCCGCAAGGTCATCTATACCACCAATGCCATTGAATCGATTAATATGAGCCTGCGAAAAGTCATTAAAACCCGCAGCTCGTTTCCAGCCGATGAAGCCGTCAGCAAACTGTTCTATCTGGCGCTCAACAACATCAGCAAGAAATGGACGATGCCGATACGGGACTGGAAAGGAGCGCTCAACCGCTTCACCATCCAGTTTGAAGACCGGATCTCGCAGCACTAAACGAAAACCCGTTTACACAAAATTCAGGACAACCCCGAATTGGTGTACGCCCACAACACATTTTTCCCTGATGGGTGCGATCGTGATTGTAATAATGCAGCCAGTCATCAAGATCTTTTTGCAGTTCCTCAATCGATACGTAGATTTTCTTCCTGAAAGTCACCTGGTAAAACTCATTCAGAATGGTCTTATGGAAGCGCTCGCAGATGCCGTTTGTTTGCGGATGACGCACCTTGGTTTTGGTATGTTCAATGTCATTCAACGCCAG
>JAGWUK010000328.1 GCA_028868455.1 Burkholderiales bacterium
AACGTGTTACCGCCTTCAAGCATATTACTTAAACGGCGCAGATATTCGTGCATACCTGCCGTTGCTTCACCCAACGCCATGCGCGGAGCGCCAGCACGCATGGCGGCACGATCTGCCGTAAATGCCTGCATCTGCTCCGGTGTGACATTGCCTAATATGCCGGGAATAGCTGCTGGCTGAAATGCATAAGCGATCGCTGTCCAGAACAGGCAGGAATCGGCCCATTGCGCCACATTGCGCGCCAGTCCTGCCAATCGCGGCGGATACAAAGAAGGCGTCGGCGCCAGTTGCTCCAGCACATCGGCAATCAGGGCGGTGTCGCAATAAATATCGGCACCGATCTGCATCACCGGGGTACGACGATAGCCGCCGGTTAAGGCAGTGACATCGGGCTTTGGCATGATCGATGGAATTAAGACGGACTGCCATTTCAGTTGCTTGAAGCCAAAAATGAGGCGAATCTTTTCTGAAAACGGGGAAATCGGATAATGATGAAAAATAATGTCAGTCATGAAGTTGCTTTCTGCGCAAACGTTAACTGGATCAGGAATGACGCAAACCCATCCCAGCGGCGTTATAGCTCCTTGTCGTAGACGTTGTGCTGCCTTCGGCGCTATGCCTTGCTGGGACGATTTTGCGTACGTTCTATGGATACCTTAGTGAATGAGTTTCACCAATTGTTTGCCGAAATTTTTCCCTTTCAGCAAACCGATAAATGCTTCCGGTGCGGCAGCCAGCCCTTCGGCGACGGATTCTCTGAATTTCAGTTTGCCGCTGGCGACCAATGAGCCGAGCTCCTGCAAGCCTTGTGGCCACAGATCCATGTGCTCGGAGACGATGAAGCCGCGCATCGTCAGGCGCATGGTCAGGAAAGTACGGGCGTTATGAATGCTCAGCGCCTGACCGTCGTAACCAGAAATCAGGCCGCATAGTGCGATACGACCAAATGGATTCATGCGTGCCAGACTGGCATCGAAAATTTCACCACCAACATTTTCAAACACGGCATCGATGCCATTGGGGGTTGCGGCTGCCAGATCTTCTTTCAGTTTGCCAGCCTTGTAATCGACACAGGCGTCGAAGCCGAGTTCATTCACCACATAGGCACATTTTTCTGCGCCACCTGCAATGCCGACCACGCGGCAACCCATTTGCTTACCCAATTGACCTACGACGCTGCCGACTGCGCCGCTGGCGGCCGAGACCACGATGGTTTCACCTGCCTTTGGTTGCATGATCTGGGTCAGGCCATACCAGGCTGTCAAGCCCGGCATACCAACCGAGCCCAGATAGGCTGACAAAGGAATATGGCTGGTATCGACTTTACGTAACAAGGCGCCATCGGACACACCCATTTCTGCCCAGCCAAGCATGCCAATCACCTTGTCGCCAACGGCAAAACGTGGATTGCGGGATTCGACCACTTCGCCGACAGTGCCACCAATCATGGTTTCGCCCAAAGCCTGCGGTTCAGCGTAGCTCTTGGCATCTTCCATACGACCGCGCATATACGGATCAAGCGAAAGGAAATGGTTGCGGATCAATACGTCGCCTTCTTTCAATTCCGGCGTCGTGACGGTTTCGATACGAAAATTGTCTGGAACGACAGCGCCTTTTGGACGCGAGGCCAAAACGATACGTTGATAGCTTGTGCTCATAAGGTTCTCACTTCATCAGAAAATTGGATATCGCCTGAAATGCGCGATAAGTAACAGGATCACTCGCGCCGTTGGCGGCAATCGGGTGAGACGAAAATTTGACGATGACCATCTCGGCCACCGGGTCGATATAAATACGTTGCCCGTGAATGCCACGCGCTTCAAACGTCTGGTGACTGTTATGCCCGACCCACCACATGTCGCGATAGGAATAGCCCGGTACGGTGACATAACCGGCCTTGGCAAATTTGGCCCGGTCACCACCCTGACGGATTTCATCAATCGCGGCTTTCGGCAAAATCTGCTGCCCGTTAAATTGCCCGCCCAGTCGCATCATTTCGCCGAAGCGCGCCATATCGCGCAGTGTCAGATTGAGACCGCCACCGCCCTGCTCGGTGCCAACACTGTCGACGGCAAAATAGGCATCGTTTTCAGTACCGAGTTTTTGCCAGATGCGTTCTGAAAGCAGATCGGCCAGAGACATGCCGCTGGCACGTTTGATGATCCAGGCCAGCACTTCGGCATTCACGGTTTTATAGGCAAAGGCTTCGTCGTGATTGCCTTCTTTTTTCAGCCTGACGAGAAAATCATAAAATGTTTTAGGGCCGTCATAGCCCGGTGCGACAGGCAATAATCCACCTGCGCGTGCATAGGCCCAGACTTCGGCTTTTGGGTCTGCGTACGCCTCCGAATAATGTACACCGACCGTCATGTCCATGACCTGGCGCACCGTAGCGTCACCATAAGCGGTATCTTTCAGTTCTGGAATGTAATGGGTGACCAGCATTGCCGGATCAAGCTTACCTTCGGCAGCGAGCGTAGCGGCCAATGTGCCAACGAAGGACTTGGTCACCGACATTGCTATATGCGGCAGATAAGGTTTGGTAATGCCGAAGTATTTTTCGTAGACGATTTTGCCTTTGTGCAAAACCAGTACGCTGTCTGTATAGGTATTGGTCAGCATGTCAGCCCAAGTGGCTGGCTGGCCTTTGTCATCGGTAAAGCCGACCTGATCGAGGTCTTGCAATGCATACGGTAGCGCAGACACGGCGCCGCTGCCATGCCAGACATTGGCCGTTGGCCCCAGTTCGCGTCCATGCGAAAACGACCATCGCGTGCGCGGAAACTGGTAGTTGCTGCCGTTGGTGAATTTAATCAGTTTGTCTGGTGGCGGTGGAAAACCCTGCATCCAGCCCATTTTTTGCGGATCTGTCGCGCTCGGGTCGGGTAAGGCATTGTCGGCCATTGCTGTGCTCATGAGAGTTCCACCTAAGATGGCTGTGATGATGGCGAAGCGGGTTTGCTGCATGTTTGTCTCCTCATTCCGTTTCCTTGGAGGTCACGCAAAATTACTCCGGCACTTTGGTAGCCCATCGACCAATTTAACTATTTTGGCCGCTAAGGTTAGCCGGAACAATTGTGCGCGAGCCCTTGTTGTTGTGGATTTTCCAGGACTTGCCAGCACTGCGGTGTTGCTCTCTACGGTGACATCGACTGTCTTTGGGATGATGTTTCACCCTCTGTTTTAATCGCTGCCGTAGAGTTTTTTCATGTTCTCGCCAGATTTCAGGCGACGTAAATATTTAAATGTTCCCATCGCTTTGGCGATCAGCCGATCACCATTCCAGACTTCGCCTTCGCAAAAACACATGGTGCTGGACTGATGAAAAGCCGTTCCGCGTGCTTCCATGCGGCCACCGGGAATGCCGCCTGGCTGCAAGAACGTGGTTTTCATTTCCACCGTCACGACACCTTTTAAATCGCTGCTCAGAGAACGTCCAGCCATCGCCATGACTACATCGAGCATGGTCATGGTGACGCCACCGTGCGCGATTTGCCAGCTATTCATATGACGCTCGGTCAGGTCAAGTGCCAGACGTGCGTGACCGTTTTCCATTTCCAGAAATTCGACGCCCAAGTCATGCAGGAAAGGATTCAGTACCTGAGTGGGTTGCGGGATAGGGAGACTCATTTCGACACTTCCGCGCGCGTCCGACATCAGACCGCCGAAACGCCGCCGTCCACTGCCAGCGTCTGGCCGGTAATATGTTTGCCCGCATCAGATGCAAACAACAGGGCGACGCCTTTTAAATCTTCGTCGTCGCCAATGCGTTGCAAGGGCGCTTCTTTGGCAATTTTTTCTTCGCCTAAATGGGCAAGTAAGCCTTTGGTCATTTTGGAAGGAAAGAAACCTGGCGCAATGGCATTGACGGTAATGCCATGCACACCCCATTCACCAGCCAGAGTGCGGGTGAAATTAATGACGGCAGCTTTGGAGGTGTTGTAGGCAATCGTCTGCATTGTGCCGGGCGCATTGCCTGCCAGACCAGCGATGGACGCGATATTGATAATGCGGCCTGACTTGCGCGGGATCATGCTTCTTTTACCGACCGCTTGCGACATCAGGAAGATGCTACGGATATTCAGGTTCATGACTTTGTCCCAGGCATCCACCGGATGATCTTCCGCCGGAGCGCCCCAAGTTGCACCAGCATTATTGATCAGAATATCGATGTGCCCCAGTCTTGCCAGCGCTTCATCAACCAGCGGCGCGACGGACGTTTCTTTGGACAAATCCGCAGCAATCGCGCTGGCGTCAATTCCACGACTCTGCAGATGCGCCACGGCTTCATCCAGGTCCGATTGCTTACGTGATGAAAGGACGATTTTGGCGCCCTGCTCTCCCAAAGCTTCGGCCATTTGCAAACCCAGTCCGCGTGAACCACCGGTAATCAATGCGGTTTTTCCGTGCAAATCAAATAATTCTTGTGTAGTACGTACTTTATTTGTCATTTTTTGTCTCCGTTATTGTCAACTTTGGTTCAGCACAATTCTCGTGCATGCATGTTCATGCTTGAAGTTGCGCGGTTTTTCAGAAA
>JAGWUK010000329.1 GCA_028868455.1 Burkholderiales bacterium
ACTGAACCTGGGTCGGTGGCCAGAACGTGCAACACTTCACCAGTAAGCATTTCAGCCAGTGCTTTTTTGGTTTTCAAAATTGGAAGAGGACAATTCAGTCCACGCGCATCCAGTTCTTTATTGAATTGCATGATATTCCCGTAATAGCAAATTAAATAAACACATTCGCCAAACAATCGATGCACCAATTCTACCGGAATTTTCATTGAGATGGTGCATTGCAGCAGACTAACAACAGAGTAGCAAATTTCTCGCGAAATTTCTGCACAAATTTGGTGATTTTCCCGTACTTTGCAAAATTTATAGAATGCGCGCAAAGCTGTTTCAGTTAGACAAGCCATCAAGACAGTGTACGTCGTACATCGAGGCGGAACACTGCTGCAGGAAAGAATTTGTGCACGTCCTAGTTGATCGTTTGCTTACTTTTCCGGCCACTCCATGAACTCAGGCGTCAATCCTCGTGACCTCATCCAGTCTGCCATTGCATGACCAGTGCCTGCATTCCAGGGCCGTAATTTTTCTGGTGAAATCAAACGAAATTCCAGCAACTCCTCGGACAATTTAACTTCACCTGACGCCTTTACGTGATAAGCAATAATGACTTCGTTTTTTTTAATGAATTCATATACACCAATCAACGAAATCTGATCGGCATCCAGATTGGTTTCTTCCTTGAGTTCTCTGGCGACCCCTTGCTCTGGTGTTTCGCCTCGCTCCATGAACCCGGTAATAAGTGCGAAGGTTTTTTCTGGCCAGGCAGCATTTCGTGCCAACAAAATCCTCCCATCTAATTCGACCAACGCTGCCAAGACAGGCAAAGGATTGTCCCAGTGCGTCCAATGCTCATCAGGGCAAGATAAGCGCAGTTTATCTGCTTGCTGCGCATCTTCCCGTTCAATCAACTCTGCAGCGCAGATGGGGCAAAATTTAATTTCCATCAGTTTTCACTCACGGGTAGCAAGGGCGGTCTGGGATGTAATCGCGCCATCGAATAACTGTCGACAAAAACGCCATTGCGTAACGCATGTGCGCGATGCGTTCCTTCGATTACGAATCCAAATTTTTGATACAGATGAATAGCAGCTTTATTGTCGCAGAACACGATCAACTCAAGCCGAAGCAAATTTAACCAATTGTCCGCGAGGCTGATTAACTCGGCAATCAGTGCTGTACCAACGCCACGTCCGGTAAAAGAGTCGGCTACCCCAATGCCTATCGTTGCAACATGATTGCGCCGCGTTTTTTGTTCAATATGTAAGCTGGCGCTGCCGACAACGACGCCATCATAAAGCGCGACCAGTCTGGTGCTATTGCTATCTACCTTAGCCAGACGCTCTTGCCACATTTCCAATGAAGGATGTGGCAATTGCAAGGTGCCGGAATACGTACTGAAACTCGCAAACACCCGCTGAATTTGTGGGGCATCCGAAAGTTCAGCACGGCGTACATGAATCATACGCGTTCATTCACCCAATCAGTCACCCCTGCCAGCGCCTTAGCCAAGCCAGACGGGTCAGTGCCGCCGGCCTGCGCCATATCAGGACGACCACCACCTTTACCACCAACCTGCTGCGCTACAAAATTGACCAGATCGCCAGCTTTCAGCTTAGAAGTCGTATCAGCAGTCACACCGGCTATCAGACTGACTTTACCGTCGCTCACAGCGGCCAATACGATGGCTGCCGTTTTCAACTTGTCTTTCAGCTTGTCCATCGTTTCACGCAAGGCTGTAATATCGGCGCCTTCTAACGTCGCTGCCAGCACCTTGATACCCTTGATATCGACAGCTTTCGACATCATTTCATCACCCTGATTAGAAGCAAGTTTGGATTTCAGGCCAGACAGTTCTTTTTCCAATGCCTTGACGTGGTCTTGTACCTGAATGATCCGTTGCGTCAACTCTTCAGGTTGCGCTTTCAGCACTGCCGCTGCTTCGTTGACACGGGCATTCAGATTTTGAACCAAGGTCAGTGCCACTTCACCAGTCACCGCTTCAACACGGCGAATGCCAGCTGCAACGCCGCCTTCAGCCACGATTTTGAACAAGCCGATATCGCCGGTACGTGCCACATGTGTGCCACCGCACAATTCGCGCGACGAGCCGATATCAAGTACGCGGACTTCGTCGCCGTATTTTTCGCCGAACAAGGCCATTGCGCCGTGCTTCACGGCATCGTCAAATGCCATCAATTGTGCATTCGTCGCAACGTTTGCGAGTATCTCGCGGTTCACAATTGTCTCGACCTGACGAATTTCTTCTGCTGTCATCGGTGCATTGTGGCTGAAGTCGAAACGGGTTTTATCGACATCAACCAGCGAGCCTTTTTGTGCTACATGGCTGCCCAATACTTCACGCAAAGCCTTGTGCATTAAGTGCGTGGCTGAGTGATTGCGCATCGTTTGCGCACGAATTTCAGCATTCACTTCAGCTTTGACATTCTGCACAATAGTCAGGCTACCGGATTTCAATACACCATGATGACCAAACACGTCGGCTTGTATTTTTTGTGTGTCCGTCACTTCAAACACTGCACCGTCCAGCCCCACAAGCACACCAGAATCACCGCATTGTCCACCGGACTCCGCATAGAAAGGCGTTGTATCAAGCACAACGATAGCTTGCTGACCAGCCTTAATTTCGTTGACGGCGCTGCCATCGACATACAATGCAACGATCTTGGCTTCGTGTTGCAATTGGTCGTAGCCAACAAATTTAGTTTTATCACCGCTGTATTCAATTGCTGCGGCCATCTTGAATTTGCCACCTTCACGTGCTTTCTTTCTTTGCAATTCCATCGCCACTTCAAAACCGGCTTCATCTAAAGCGACCTTACGTTCGCGACAGATGTCCGCGGTCAGGTCAAGCGGGAAGCCATAGGTGTCGTACAAAGTAAAAGCAGTTTCGCCATCGAGGTTTTTGCCGTCTTTGGCAAGAGCGGCCTCGAGGATTTTCATGCCATGTTCCAGTGTTTCACCAAAACGTTCTTCTTCCTGACGTATCACTTGCGCGACACGTTCGCTCGCTTCTGCCAGCTCAGGATAGGCAGCACCCATTTCTTTAACCAGGTCAGCCACCAGCTTGTAAAAGAAAGGCTGACTCTGACCAAGCTTGTGGCCGTGGCGCAGCGCACGTCGCGTGATACGGCGCAACACATAGCCGCGGCCTTCATTGCCAGGAATAATGCCATCGACAATCAGGAAACCCGCGCAGCGGATATGATCGGCAATCACGCGCAGCGAATTGTTTTCCAGATCAGTGCAGCCAGTCTCGCGTGCCGCAGCTTTGATCAGGTTCTGGAAAGTGTCGATTTCATAGTTCGAATGCACATGCTGCAATACAGCCGACAAACGTTCCAGGCCCATGCCGGTGTCCACGCACGGTTTAGGTAATGGATGCAATACGCCAGCTTCATCCTTATTGAATTGCATGAAAACCAGATTCCAGATTTCAATAAAGCGATCACCGTCTTCTTCTGGCGAACCTGGAGGACCGCCCCAGATTTCCGGACCATGGTCATAAAAAATTTCGGTACAAGGTCCGCAAGGACCAGTATCAGCCATTTGCCAGAAATTGTCTGAAGCATAGCGCGCGCCTTTGTTGTCACCGATACGGATGATGCGCTCAACCGGAACGCCAATTTCATTCTTCCAGATTTCATAAGCCTCGTCGTCTTCCTGATACACGGTGACGGTCAGCTTATCCTTGGGCAGTTTGTAAACCTCGGTCAACAATTCCCACGCATAGTGAATTGCGTCTTTTTTGAAATAATCACCGAACGAGAAATTACCCAGCATTTCAAAGAAAGTATGGTGACGCGCCGTGTAGCCGACGTTTTCCAGATCGTTGTGCTTGCCACCGGCACGCACGCTACGCTGCGCGGTGGTCGCGCGGCTGTAGGCGCGTTTGTCCTGACCGAGGAAGACGTCTTTGAATTGCACCATACCAGAGTTAGTGAACAGCAAGGTCGGGTCATTGCCGGGAATCAGGCTGGACGAGCGCACGCGCGTATGGCCTTTGGATTCGAAAAAGCTGAGAAATTTATCGCGGATTTCGGACGAGTTCATAGGAAATTAGGTCAAGGCTGAAAAATGGATTTAACTTTTGATTATACGGTATAAATCAGCGAATACTTCAAGCCGTACAGCAGCTATCCGATGCGTTGATTGCTCACAAGCGAGGCAAAATTAGTCAGGTGACGCACCAACAATAGCAAGCAAAAGCAAATGCGATCGTTACGTCCGCCTCGGACGTCGGCGTTTTGAATGCATCCCACGCCTATAAGTGCTTGAAAATTATTTACAGCTAAATACACGCGATTGATTGGATTGCACTGCTCAGTGATTATTCAGATCTTTTTGTTCGCCGCAAAAAAAAAGCCATCAGATTACGTATCTGATGGCCTTACAGCCAGCGAAAAATGGCCTTGGAATGCTCTTAACAATAAGACTGAAGTGAATAAAAAAACATCAACTTAACTGGCAGATGCAACCCTGGCATTGTGTTTTTTTCTATGAATTTTTCTGCTAGTGCGATT
>JAGWUK010000330.1 GCA_028868455.1 Burkholderiales bacterium
GGTTTCAAGCCCAGCGCGTCGATTTTAGCTGTGTCCATGAAGGTGGAATACAGATCGGCGATTTTCTGCGCATCAGAACCCGGCTGGTTTTTGGACTTGGACAGACCTTCGATGATCGCGTGCAGACGTGGGATGACAGCTTCGCGCAAATCCATGAAAGCACCGGCAGAGGAGCGGTCAGAAGGGATTTTTGCGGTTTTGAGCCAGGTGCCGTTAACGTGACGATAGAAGTCATCTTGCGCTTTGACGGAAGCGTCGTTGTACTTCGTATCAATGCCAGACAGTAATACGGCTGGTGCAGCGGCGGTTTTGGCCGGTTCGGCTGCATACACAGTCGCAGTGCCGGCAGTACCGGCGATCATAAGCGCGATAGCGCTGAGGATTTTGGCTTTCACTTTTTGGGGTCTCCTGAATGTGAATGGTTCCGAAAAATTATTACAGCCTCGAATAGACTGCAATAAATGCTGTGAGTTCTGAAAATAAAATAAATCTTTTAGAGCTAACTACCAAAAACGTCTTTTAAACACGACTTACTCCAGACGCGTATTCAATTTAGCGCCGTCATAACAGGACTTACGCAAAATCGCCCCGGCGGCGTTATCGCTCCTTATCGTACGATCTGCACTGCCTTTGGCGCCATGCCTTGCTGGAACAATTTTGCATAAGGCCTCATTGATACCAATATTGGCCATCGGGCAAGCATTGCTCAATCAACCAAAGGATCTCAAGCCAGCGCGCGGTCACTCAGATTTCCTCCACCCTGTGACAGGCAATCAGGCGATCGTCGAGACGGCGCAATGGCGGGATTTCTTTGCGGCAGAGTTCGTTGGCGTGCGGGCAGCGATTATTGAATGCACAACCGGGCGGCGGCGCCAATGGCGAAGGTAATTCGCCTGGCAACATCATTTTTGCCTGCCTTTGTTTGGGGTCGATACGCGGCGTCGATGCCAGCAAGGCTTTGGTGTACGGGTGTAGCGGACGGCTGAAGATTGCCTGTTTGCTGCCGTGTTCCACGGTTTTTCCCAGATACATGACCAGCACGTCGTCGGCAATATGTTCGACGACTGAGAGATTGTGTGAAATGAACAGATAGGCAACGCCGCTGGATTGTTGCAAATCCATCAGCAAGTTCAGGACCTGTGCCTGAATCGAAACATCCAGCGCCGACACCGGTTCATCGGCCACAATGACTTTAGGATCAAGCATCAGGGCGCGTGCAATCGCAATGCGCTGGCGCTGTCCGCCGGAAAACATGTGTGGATAGCGGCTGTAATGTTCGGGGCGCAGGCCGACTTTGGCCATCATGGCGCGTGCTGTTTGCTCGCGTTCGGTTTTGCTTTGTGTTGTATTGATGATCAGCGGTTCTTCCAGCATGGCGCCGACTTTTTTGCGCGGATTCAGACTGGCATACGGGTTTTGAAACACCATTTGCACCAAAGGGCGCACTTGCTTCAACAGGACTTTGTCGGCATGGGCAATGTTTTTACCGTCCATCCAAAGTTCGCCATCGGTCGGCGTTTCTATCATCGTGATCTGGCGCGCCAGCGTCGATTTGCCGCAACCGGATTCGCCGACCACGGCCAGCGTTTTACCCGGTGTCAGTTGAAATGAGACACCATCAAGCGCACGCGCCAGGGCTTTGGGTTTCAGGAAACCCTGAGCGACCGGATAATGTTTGGTCAGGTTTTTTGCTTCCAGCAAAATTTGAGATTGGTTGGACATAGTGTGCATCATGCTGCTTCAGAGACAGGGGCGGCTTGCCAGTCATTGCCCGGATTGCCCTGGGCGTCGAGCGGAAAATGACAGCGGACTTGCGCATTGGCGGCGCCAGTCAGCTCAGGCCGATGCTGATGACATTGCGCATTGGCGTAGCGGCAGCGCGGCGCCAGCAGACAGCCGCTTGGCCGGTCGTATAGGCCAGGGACCACGCCGGGGATGGTTTGCAGGCGGGCTTTGCCGATATTGTGTTCCGGCAGGGCCGCCAGCAGCGCCTGGGTGTACGGATGTTTGGGGGTGTCGAAAATGGCTGGCACGGTGCCGGTTTCCAGCACTTGTCCGGCGTACATGACGACGACGCGTTTGGCAGTTTGCGCGACCACGGCAAGATCGTGCGTGATCAACATCAATGCCATGCCGCGTTCGCGTTGCAGCTCCAGTAATAAATCCAGCATTTGCGCCTGCACCGTGACATCAAGCGCCGTCGTCGGTTCGTCGGCGATCAGCAGGCGCGGGTTGCAGGCGATGGCAATGGCAACCATGACACGCTGGCTCATGCCACCCGAAAGCTGATGCGGATAGGCATTCATGCGGCGTTCCGGATCGGGAATGTCGACTTGCTTTAGCAGCGACAGGGCGCGCGCACGCAATTCTTTTTCCGACCCGCCTTCATGCAGGCGCAGGGTTTCCATCAACTGAAAAGCCACCGTGTAGCAGGGGTTCAGGCTGGTCATCGGATCCTGAAAGATCATGGCAATATCTTTGCCGAGTAGCTTGCGCCGTTCTTTGTCTTTCATGGTCAGCAGATCGCGGCCGTCAAAGGCCATGCGTTCTGCACTGACGCGGCCGGGGTAATCGATCAGGCCCATCAGGGCGAGCGAAGTCACGCTTTTGCCGGAGCCGGATTCGCCGACGATACCAACCACGTCGCCTTGTTCTATGCACAGATCCAGGCCGTCAACGGCCTTGAAAGGATGGGATTCCGAGCCGAACTGAACGCGTAAATTTTTAATTTCTAACAATGTGCTCATAGTCAATGTGGGTGCTGATGTCAGCGTTTCAGTTTGGGGTCCAGAGCATCGCGCAAGCCGTCGCCCATCAGATTAAATGCCAGCACCGACAGCAAAATTGCCAATCCCGGAAAAGTCACAACCCACCATGCGCTTTGAATAAATTCCATCGCACTGGCCAGCATGGAGCCCCATTCCGGCGTCGGAGGTTGTGCGCCCAGGCCCAGAAAACCCAGCGCGGCGGCATCCAGAATCGCCGTCGAAAATCCCAGCGTCGCCTGCACAATGATCGGCGCCGCACAGTTCGGCAGCACGCAATTGAACATCAGGCGCAAGGTGCCGGCACCGGCAATGCGTGACGCATTCACATAATCCTTGTTCAGCTCTCCGCTGACAGCAGCTCTGGTCAGGCGCGCATACGACGGCATCAGCACGATGGCGATGGCATACATGGCGTTCATCAGACCTGGCCCGAGAATCGCCACGACGGCGATCGCCAGCAGCAGGCTGGGCAAGGCTTGCAGAATATCCATCAGGCGGACGATGACTGTTTCCAGAGAGCGGGCGATTTTGCCGTTCCAGCTGCGCGAAAAACCGGCGATCAGACCCAGTGTCACACCGACGCTCATGGATAAGGTGACAGAGACCAGGCCGATCATCAGTGACAAGCGTGAACCGTGGATCAGCCGCGACAAAATATCGCGCCCGACCGGATCCGTGCCGAGCAAAAAGGCGCGGCTGCCGTTGGTAGTCCAGGCTGGGCCGACTAAAGTTGAATCGCGGAATTGTTCAATCGGCGAATGTGGTGCGATCCAGTTGGCAAACAAGGCGCAAATAAACAGGATGGCGACTACGGCCAGCCCCAGCACTGCTCCGCGATTCTGTTTGAAATAGCCCCAGAATTCTGCCAGCGGATGCGGCGGTGCCAGCATTGTTGTTGCGTCGTCGGAAGAAGAAGTCATACTCATAGGTGTCAATTGTTTGCTGAATGCTGCATGTAAGACAAATCGGCGGACATCAATGGCGTATGCGCGGATTGATTACGCCATACAGCAAGTCGACGATCAGGTTAACCATAATCACGATGGTTGCGACCAGTAATATCCCGCCTTGCACGGTTGGGTAATCGCGCCGTTGAATCGCTTCTATCATCCATTTACCTATGCCTGGCCAGGAGAAAATGGTTTCAGTCAGGATCGCGCCGGCCAGCAGCGTACCTACCTGCATGCCAATGACCGTGATGACCGGTATCAGTGCATTGCGCAGTGCATGCACCCAGACGACGCGCCACCAGGACATGCCTTTGGCACGTGCGGTGCGCACATAATCCTCGCGCAATACTTCCAGCATGGCTGAGCGCGTCATGCGCGCAATTACCGCAAGCGGAATGGTTCCCAGCGCGATGGCGGGCAAGATCAGATGCATGACAGCCGATTTAAATGCGCCTTCTTCGCCGGAGATCAGGCTGTCAATCAGCATCAGGCCTGTGACAGGCGGCAGGTCGTACAAAATGTCGATGCGCCCTGACACCGGCGTCCAGCCCAGCGTGACAGAGAATAATAAAATCAGCAGCAAGGCCCACCAGAAAATCGGCATGGAATAACCCGTCAGCGAGGCGCCCATGACCGAATAATCCAGAAAAGTATTGCGTTTCAGCGCCGCCAGAATGCCTGCGGGCAAGCCGATGACAACGGCGAAAATGATGGCGCACAGAGATAATTCCAGCGTCGCCGGGAACAGCGTAAAGAATTCTTTGCTGACCAGTTCCTGCGTGATGATGGAGCGTCCCAGATCACCATGCAGC
>JAGWUK010000331.1 GCA_028868455.1 Burkholderiales bacterium
TTCATCACCGTTCTGATGCCCACGATGGTCAGACATATCAGGCAGCCATCGGCAGCAAAGAAACAGATCAGGACACATGCAAGTCCGTCACGACGCAATGCAGCAACCATGCCCGCACGCAAAAGTGCGACAAAGAGCAGCAACGCGACGGGCAGGAATTTGACTGCATCCTGCAAAAATAAACCGGGATACACCGGGAATAACCGTCTGTCCACAAACCGCTTTCAGGCGGTTGGCGGGCAAATAATTTATAACATTGGAGACATTATGACCAAAGCCATCACCGCAGGCGTGTCGGGCGCTGCCCGCAAACTTCTTCCGCTTGCTGTTACCTTGACACTTTTCAGCGGCGTCGCCCACGCCAGCGAAGCCGAAGGCGAATTCCACGGCTACCTCAGGGCCGGTGCCGGATCAAGTTCTACACACGGTCCGCAAAGCTGCTTCGGCCTCGGCGGCAACACCATGAACTACCGCCTCGGCAATGAATGCGACAGTTATTTTGAAGGCGGCTATACCAAAGAACTCGCCAAATCCGACAACGGTGTCAGCTTTGTCGGCACACTCTGGCTGGATGCCTACAAAAACAGCTCGGACTTTGGCAATGCCAAACCGGAAATCGCCAAAGCCTATGTCGAAGCAAAAAATCTGGATTTCCTGAATGGCGGTGTCGCCTGGATCGGTAAGCGTTATTACTTCCGCCCCGACATCCACATGCTCGATTTGCAGTACATCAACCTGAACGGTACGGGCGGCGGTTTTGACAAGATCGGTCTGGGACCGGGTAAATTCAGCTATGCCCTGTTCAAGGACAATGACACCAATAATCTCGATGCGACGACCGGCAAAGTCGTCAGCACCGATGCCGCTGTGCGCCAGAACTTTACTTACGAAGGTTTGCCGGTCAACGACAATGGCACGCTCGATGCCGCCGTCTCCATCATCAGCGCACAGGGCGATAACCGCCATAACGGCTGGCAATTCTCGATTTTCCATAAACAGGACAAAGTCTTTGGCGGCACAAACACGCTGGGCTTTCAATACGGTGTCGGCCCCGGCACTGGCGTAGGCGGCCCCTGCTGCGACCGTATCGGTGCCTCGGGCAGCACTTTGCTGGGTTCGGATGTCACACGTCTGCGTGTGTTCGACGATCTGGTGGTGCAACCGACCGAGCGCTTCAGTATGGAATTTGTGGCGCTGATGCAGCGGGATAAATCGGATGCAAAAGGCTCCTCGACCTGGACCACCGTCGGTGCGCGCCCGGTCTATGCGATCACCAAAAATCTGAAAATCCAGGCAGAACTGGGCACCAGCCGCGTTACGCAACCTAATGGCGGCGAGCCTTTGCGCCTGACCAAACTGACCATCGCGCCGACCATCACCATGGGACAAGGCTACTGGTCGCGGCCAGAGTTGCGTGCCTTCGTCACTTACGGCAAATGGAATGACGCAGCCACCGCCGCTGTTAACGCCAGCAATAATTCTGGCCCGGTGTATGGCAGCAATACCAACGGCACTTCAATCGGCATCCAGCTCGAAACCTGGTTCTGATAACGCACAAGTCGCTCTGAACAGAAGTAACGAAAGCGTGCCGGACACGCTTTCATCCCCGAAACATCATATCAATGCAAGCGCACAGCCATTCCACAAACTGCGCGCACTGGAGAAGACATCATGAAATTAAAACATATCGCCGTGGCCACAATGGCTGCAACTGCACTTTTCAATATCACGGCACAAGCCAGCGAAGTCGAAGTCCTGCATTACTGGACTTCCGGCGGCGAAGCCAAATCCGTGGCTGAACTGAAAAAAATGATGGAAGCCAAAGGCATCACCTGGAAAGACTTTGCTGTCGCCGGTGGTGGTGGTGAAAACGCCATGACGGCGCTGAAAGCGCGCGTCATCGCTGGCAGCGCACCAACTGCCGCGCAGATCAAGGGGCCATCGATCCAGGAGTGGGGCAAGGAAGGCGTACTGGCCAATATCGACGCAGCAGCGATTGAAGGCAAGTGGGATGCTAGCCTGCCCAAAGTCGTTTCCAGCATCATGAAATATCAGGGGCACTATGTCGCGGCACCGGTCAATGTGCATCGCGTCAACTGGCTGTGGGTCAACCCGGAAGTGCTGAAAAAAGCCGGAGCCAAAGCGCCTGGCAACTGGGCAGAATTTTTCGACGCGGCTGACAAGATCAAGAAAGCCGGCATGATCGCCATCGCCCATGGTGGTCAGCCGTGGCAGGACGCCACCGTGTTTGAATCGGTCGCGCTCGGTGTCGGCGGTGCCGATTTCTATAAAAAAGCCATCGTCCAGCTGGACCCTGCCAGCCTGACCGGTCCGACCATGATCAAGACTTTTGACACGCTGGCGAAAATCAAGACTTACATCGACAAAGGCGCTGCGGGTCGCGACTGGAATCTGGCAACAGCGATGGTCATCAATGGCAAAGCCGGTATGCAATTCATGGGCGACTGGGCCAAAGGCGAATTCACTGCCGCTGGCAAGGTTCCTGGCAAAGACTACCTGTGCCTGACCGCACCGGGCACGGAAAAAGCCTTCACTTTCAATATTGATTCGCTGACGATGTTCAAGGTCAAAGACGATCAGCAAGCGGCGCAATTAAGCCTTGCCAGCGCCGTCATGAGTCCGGAATTTCAGGAAGTCTTTAACCTGAACAAGGGCTCCATCCCTGCCCGTTCCGGCGTGTCGCGTGCGAAATTTGACAGTTGCGCCATCAAGTCTATGAATGACATGGAGGCGACCAGCGCCAGCGGTGGTCTGGTGCCGAGCTTTGCGCACGGCATGGCGATTGACTCTGCCAAGGCGGGCGCGATTCAGGACGTGATTGCCAAGTTCATGAATTCCAACATGACTTCGCAAGCCGCCGTGGTCGCTCTGGCCAAGGCTGCGAAAACCCGCTAAGCGACAACACGTCTGCTCACGAGCGCCGCTGTCCGGGCGCTCAGCCTGAAATTTTGCACGACCGAATAACAGAAGCCTGCCGCCAGGCAGGTTTCCGGAGATTTACTGATGTCTACCTCATCCCTCGCCGCACAAGGGCCATCCCGGCCCGCACTGATGCGCCGCACCAGAGCAGGATTTTCCCGCTTCGCTGATGTCTGGTTGCCGCGTCTCGTTCTTTCGCCCACCATCCTTGCGTCGCTGATTTTTGTCTATGGTTTCATCGGCCTGACCGCTTATCTGTCACTGACCGATTCACATCTGATGCCGGATTACACCCTGACCGGATTCGGTCAGTACAGCGAGCTGTTCGACATTGATCGCTGGTGGGTCGCCGCCAGCAATCTGGGTATTTTTGGTGGATTGTTTATTTTGTTCTGCCTGCTGGTCGGCTTGTCGCTGGCGGTATTTCTGGATCAGCGCATCCGTGCCGAAGGTGCATTGCGGGCGATTTATCTGTATCCGATGGCGCTGTCATTTATCGTCACCGGCGCTGCCTGGAAATGGATTCTGAATCCGGGCTTAGGTCTGGAAAAAATGGTCAGAGGCTGGGGTTTCGCACACTTTTCCATGGACTGGCTGGTGAATTCGGATATGGCGATTTATACCGTCGTCATCGCCGGCGTCTGGCAATCGTCGGGCTTTGTGATGGCCCTGTTCCTGGCCGGCCTGCGCGGCATAGACGACAGCATCATCAAAGCCGCGATGGTGGATGGAGCGAGCCTGCCGACGATTTATCGCCGCATCGTGATTCCGTCGTTGCGGCCGGTGTTCTTCAGCGTCTTGCTGGTGTTATCGCATATCGCGATCAAGAGTTTCGATCTGGTCATGGCGCTGACCGCCGGTGGCCCGGGCACCTCATCGGATGTGCCGGCGATTTTCATGTACCAGTTTTCATTCACCCGTGGTCAATTGGGACTCGGCGCCGCATCGGCCATGATGATGCTGGCAACGGTGCTGGCCGTGCTGGTTCCCCTGATTTATCTTGAAGCCAAAGAGGCCAGACATGCACGCTGACATCTCCACTCCACCCGCGCAAAGACTGGGACGCATGGCGATCTATGCCTTGCTGATCCTGTGCGCGCTGTACTACCTGGCGCCGCTGTATGTGATGCTGACAACATCGCTGAAATCGCTGGACGAAATCCGCAGCGGCAATCTGCTGTCGCTGCCTTTGCATCCGACCACTGCTGCCTGGCTCAAAGCCTGGGATGGTGCCTGCACCGGCGTGCAATGCGGCGGGCTGGCGCCGTATTTCTGGAACTCGGTCAAGATGGTGATTCCGGCGGTGCTGATCTCGACGTTCATTGGTTCGGTCAACGGATATGTGCTGGCGCACTGGCGTTTTCGCGGTTCGGAAATCGTCTTCACGGCTCTGATGGTTGGCTGCTTTATCCCGTTTCAGGTGGTGATCTTGCCGATGGCCCGACTACTGGGATTGCTGCATCTGGCCAATACAACGTATGGCCTGATTCTGGTGCATATCATTTATGGCATTGCCTTCACGACCCTGTTTTTTCGCAACTATTACGTGTCGGTGCCGGACGAACTGGTGAAGGCTGCGCGCATTGA
>JAGWUK010000332.1 GCA_028868455.1 Burkholderiales bacterium
GGTAATGAGGAGTGTACCCAGAAGGCGATTCTTGAAATTGATTGTCATAATCAAACCCTATAATGAATTATTGTCATCGCACAAATAAAAACATGATGACTTCATCTTTGCATATTTGCCATTACTCGCCAAATGTTTTATTTGGGAAATAAACTAATTTTGCAATTCCTCGGTTAGTTCATCGGATATTGGGCGTTATGTAAAACAAAACGCCGTTATTAAACTGGTTGTAAGTCACTTTATTAGATAAAATATAGAAATTATCTTGTTTTGTGAGTTGCAAAATGTCAGAGTTGATTGCACCCAATAGTTTAAAAGACCTGGTTGATGCACATGCTATTCGTCATGCGACCGTGATAGCCGATAAAGCGGCATTTCAAATTCAAGTCAAATACGGCATGGTCGAGCGTACTGTTTCTGTGCGTACCCGCGGTGGGCAGATCAAGGCACGTGTGTTTACCTCCCTTGATGCCGTTGCCCGTTTCATGCGGGATAAAATTCACCTAGCTCAGTATGAAATTGACGCAGCCAATTTTGACCCAACCGCTAAGGCTATCAAACGTCCCGATACTGCGAAACGTTTAACGGCAGCACATGCTGCACTTTCTCACAGTGAATGGGCGCAGCAAAAAGTGCAATCTTCACGTGACGGGCTACTTAGTGGTACGAATAGAGTGATTGAGTCTGACGAATGGTCGATTATTCGTGCAGCGAAACAACGGCAGCGCAATTCACAATGAAGCAGGTCAAGAGAACACAAACTTATCTGGATGATTTGAATGCGATTGAAGCACACATCATTGCGAGGGGCGACCCGCAAGGTGCCGCTGATCTTTGGTTGCAGATTGATGGTCAAGTCGATCTCTTAACAGATCCAAATCATCCACGTAGGAAAGGGTTGGTGGTTCCAGGCGCTATCGAATTGGTCGCTCACCCTAATTACTTAGTTATTCTGGATGAGGATGCTACAACGGTTACTGTTTTGAATGTATTGCATGTGAAACGTAAATTTCCTCATAATAGATGAATCGCTAAAACAACTATTTTCATTGATTAATAATATCTTAAAGATATAATAAAGCCTTATTTTAATATTAAAATAAGGCTTTTATGATTTTAACTGTAGGTAATACAAAAGGTGGAGTTGGTAAAACCACCCTGGCCTTAAACATCGCAATTGCTCGTGCTTTGGCTGGCCGTGATGTGTGGTTGATTGATGGAGACCGACAAGGTACAGCACAAACTGCTATTAGTATTCGTTTGGAATCAGGGCATCTTCCTGGAATCGCATGCGCTCAATATTCTGATGGGGCAACTTTGCGTTCGCAGGTTCAACAACAGCTCACAAAATTTGATGACATCATTATTGATGCAGGAGGTCGAGATTCGACAGCGCTACGTGCAGCGCTTGTTTTGTCTGATGTCCTACTTATACCGTTTCAGCCACGCAGCTATGACGTGTGGGCTTTGAATGACATAGCTTTACTTGTTGATGAAGTTCGTAGTGTCAGGGATGGTCTACGTGCTTATGCAGTACTTAATTGCGCTGATCCTGGTGAGTCATCTAGTGATAATGCCGAAGCCGCAGCAGCCGTAGCAGATGTACCTCAGTTTGAATATCTAGATACCCCAATTCGTCGTCGTAAAATCTTTGCCAATGCAGCAGGGCAGGGACTTTCCGTATTGGAAATCAATCCTAAAGATAAGAAGGCATCAGAAGAACTTAATTCACTTGTTAAGGCACTATTTTAATATTAAAATAGTTTAAATAAACATTGGAATAAATGAAATGTCAATTACAAAGCCAAAACAAAAAACAACTGTTGATACCTTCATTTCTGGTGCGCCAGATGCTGCGGCTACAGAAGAATCACATAAACCTAAGTACGTCCGTAAAGGTAAAAAGTTACAAGTAACTTTAACCATCGCACCAACTCTGCTTGAGCGCGTAGACGAACTGGCTGCGAAGCTTGGACAGTCTCGGGCTGCGGTCATAAATATGGCTGTTTACCGGATGGTAGAGCATGGTGTAACCATCGAAGGATTGTGATTTTTTATTTTAAGACCAGCTAATGAAGTCACTCAACGATGCGATGAATCGTCTGCATTTGAGCAGACAAGCTAAGGCGGAAAAACAATTATCCGAACAGCCTGAGCTATTTGACAGCGATGGTAGTGTGCCGTTATCGAATAGCGAATTGGTAGCAACCACCGCATCAATTCGTACCTCTCATAATTTTGAGAATACCAGCCAGCAAATCGCTGCACGTAACACGAAGCGCGAACGCTCAAAGTTACTGCCAGCCCGTCATATAGAAAGAGATTTTTTTCTGTGTGATATGTTTGATTACGCCATGAAAGATGATGGCGCAAGCATGGAGGCACCTATTTTTACGCTGGCGACTCAGCCTGATTTGAGTGTGTGGTATTGGGAAAGTAAAGATGGCACTCGATCAGTGACCGTAACGCCAAGTGTTCAAGGTCGAGCGACTCAATTTGATAAAGACGTTTTAATTTTTGTTGTATCACAGATGACAGAAGCACTTAACTGTGAAAGACAAGATGCAAAAAATAGAACTGTGCGTTTTGTTGTTTATGACTACCTGGTATCTACAAACAAGCCTACAGGTGGTAAAGAGTATCAGCGATTAGAGGCCACTTTTGAGCGATTACGTGGAACTTCAATTAAGACGGATATTAAGACAGGTGGGCAACGTGTAAAGCAGGGGTTTGGCATTATCGATAGCTGGTCAGTTATAGAAAAATCTCCTGACGACGAACGCATGATTGCTGTTGAAGTGACCTTATCTAAGTGGCTTTTTAACGCAGTTCAAGCACATGAAGTGCTTACCATTCATCGAGATTATTTCCGTCTAAGAAAACCACTAGAGCGACGATTATATGAACTCGCACGTAAGCATTGCGGGCAGCAAGCATTATGGATGATAGGTCTAGAGCTATTGCGTGAAAAATGTGGTGCTCATAGTCATATTCGGGCATTTCGCAGCCAAGTATTGGAAATCATTGATGCTGATACTTTGCCAGAGTACCGTATGTCTTATGATCGAGATAAAGACCAGGTGATTTTTTATGTTAAAAATGCAAAAAAATTAGCCGCCGCTCTTAATTCAAAAATAATTTAAAAAAAGCAATAATTCAAACTCGTCAATGAAACCACGATGCCCTAAGCTTCGTTATATCGCTGACGGTTTGGCTATATCGTTATATCGCTGACACCTGTGGATAGTATCGTTATATCGCTGACGCTTTTCTGTGGATAGTATCGTTATATCGCTGACGCCAACTTCGTTATATCGCTGACGCTTTGATTTTTATCTTCATAGGGGAAAAGTACAGTTATCCACAGGCGTAACACGCGCGCGTTATTTAACTCTTTTAAATCTTTAACGTAGAACCTTCTAAGAAGTTGCAAATATCACGGCAATTCAACTGCGTCGGTATTCAATTCATGACCCCGCAAGCGGGGTATGACGCGCTACGCGCTTGTGTTCCCCTGTACTTCAATACAAGCCCCCACTTCGTGGGGAATGACGCGCTTACGCGCTTGTGAACCCCCATCCGCAGGGGGCGTGCCGCCCCCTCTCTCTGCGTCGCTTCGCTCCTGGCCGGACTCGCACCCCCTGGGCAAACCTACGGTTTCCCCCGCTTACAGCGGCTCCCCCTTCCCTAGCGCCTTTGGCGCAACTTTTAGAAACAGGTCTTCGTCTTTAAAAATGGCATCAGAAGCTCTTAAAAGAGTTTTAGTGGAGTTTTTTTTACTTTTAAGTGAGAAGTGAGTTGCAAACAAAAAAACGCCGCAAAAGCTGTTTTAATGGCTTTTAAATTTTTTATGATGTACTCATCGATGTGATGTTTGAAACACGTTCATTTTTTACGACAAATCCCATGCTTCAATCGTAATAATTTTATCTTTTTTGCATTCATCCATTCTTTCTTGATGCAAAACGATATTGCCTTTCCATCCAGCAGGCGTCACATAATCATCACCAAAAATCATCATACCCTTATGGTCTGGAAGGGGTCGTCTCAGAAAACGGAAAATAAAGCACGCTAAGCCGGTGGCAGCGGTCGCAATGGCCTGAACTTCCCCGCACCGACCTTGGCACTGCTGCGCCATAGGTAATCGCCGGTCAGGTTGATATGCTCCCAGCCCAGCGGAGACAGGTACTGCAACAGGGTGTCATCGACAGTCTGGCCGTGGCCACGTAAGGCGTTCGCCGCCCGCTCCAAGTAGACCGTGTTCCATAGCACGACAGCCGCCGTCACCAGATTAAGGCCGCTGGCCCGATAGCGTTGCTGCTCAAAGCTGCGGTCGCGGATTTCGCCCAGCCGGTTAAAGAACACGGCGCGGGCCAGCGCGGCTTGATGAAGTTGGTCGGCGCGTCGGCAGGCACCTTACGGGCGTTGTCGCTGTTCATGCCACGCAGCACCTCGATGGCATCGAGCACGTCCTTGGCGGCGGGCGCGGCCCGCAGCTTGAG
>JAGWUK010000333.1 GCA_028868455.1 Burkholderiales bacterium
CACCGAAGCGCAGGTTGACCTGTGAAAAACCAGCTCGCCGGTAAAACGGGCTGCTGCGATCATATAAAAAATTGGCGCTGCCGGTGTAGCTGACATCCAGCCTTGCAAAAGCTGGCATGCCGTTGTGCAGGGTCGTCGTGTATTCAGCGCCGGCGGCCAGCGTCCAGCGTGGGACATCTAACAGCATATCGCCTTTTTTTGCGGGTGTGCCGGGGACATCGTTGTTGAGCGTGGCACTTGTGTAGTTGCCGCTAAAACGCAGATTCCATTGCGGTGCTGGACGGTAATTAAGCTCCAGCTCCGCACCGCGGCTGGTGGCTGAACCAAAATTTGCGGTGATATTGAAGCCGCAACGCAGGACGATTTGTTGTTGCACGTCGTTCCAGTCGATTGAATACAGTGACGCATTGGCGATCAGCTTTCCATCCAGCCAGGCAGACTTGGCACCCAGTTCATAGTTCCAGATCGAGTCGGCGCCAAACTTCAATAAGGCGTCGCTGTTCAGATGCAGACTGGCGACATCGGCGCCGCACACGGCCTCGGGTGCCGGATTGTTGGGGCCGCCTGGCCGGTAGCCTTTTGAGGCAGTGGCGAACAATAAAATATCTGGTCGCAGTTGCCAGCCCAGATTGAATTTAGGATTGAATCCGCGGTCGGATGAGGTGCCGCTGATGCCAGACGGAATGCCGCCGACAAATTCACCATCGACGTGTTGTGCGAAAGTCTGGTTCACACGAAAACTGCGCAAACCCATGCGCGCCGTGAGTTGCGGCGTGAGCTTGTACGAGGCCTCGCCAAACAGCGCTGTTTCGGCCACTGTCGCCATTCTGGAGCCGGTGAAGAAGCTGGCAAACTGTGTGCCGAAGGCGGCGTTATAGCCGTCGGTGACGGGAATTTCCGAAGCCAGTGGTGCGTTCACATGATGGTAGTACGCACCCGCGATAAATTGCCACGGCCCTTTAAAATCCGAGGTCAGACGCAGTTCTTGCGTGAACTCGCGATTCACATATTCGCCTTTCATGATGACCGGATAAATGCTGGTTTGCGGCGTCGGCGAAAAAAAGTAATACAGCACTTTGGACGCATCTTCATCAATCTTGACGTTTCGTTCGTAATACGAACTGGACGACAGCAATTCAAACTGATCGAAGTTGCGATGGATAGCGATATTGGCAATCTGAGATAACTGTGTGCTTGGCTCCGGTAATAAGCGTGTTTGCAGCAGCGCGTTCAGACCACCCGGCGGCATATCGATTTGAAACGGTGCGGCCAGAAAAGTCCGTTGGTGAAAAAACGAGGCGTCCACAGTGGTATCGTCGCTCAGTCGCCATTTCAATTGCAGGCGCATGCCGCGCGTGTCTTCAGAATTGGCGCGCTGCTCTGTCGCGGCAGAAGCGGGTAGTAGCAAATAATGATTGAGCGGGACGCTGTAACGCGTGATGTAGCCATCAGCATGGCGGTCGAAGACAGAGATACGCGCGGCCAGCTTATGGTCTTGCAGCGGCATATTCAACATCGCTGCCGCAGTCCAGTTGAATCCGCCTCCCTCCGTCGATGACAAACCGGCTTCATTCGAAAATGCAAAACCATCGAGTTTGGCTTGCTGACTGACATAGCGTACCGTTCCCCCCATGGAGCTGGAGCCGTACAAACTCCCCTGCGGCCCACGCAAAACTTCTACCCTGTCGATATCGAATACGGAGGGGTCAATCACGCCGCGCAAAGACAGCAAGGAGGCATTGCTGGCGGCGGCGATAGGTGTTTCGTCCAGGTAATAACCGACTGTGCCTGCGGTACCTGCCGTCGATGCAATGCCGCGCAGGATCAGGATATCCTGCCCCGGGCCAGACGACACAACGTTGAGTCCCGGCGTGAAACGGGCAATGTCCTGCACACTTTGTATGCCCATGCGACCAAGCGTCGCCGCGTTAAAAGCACTGACGCTGAGCGGCGCTTCTTGCAAGCGCTCGCTGCGTTTTTGCGCCGAGATAATGACTTGTTGCAGGGAGTTTTGTTGCTTGTCGCTGGCGGCAGCCATATTCGTCGAATTGACTTTTTCATCGTCACCAGCATCGGCGGCATAGACTGCCACGCCAGTCAGGCAAGCGCCGCACATTGCAGCAAGCTGGCGGCAAACAGGCATCATGACTGCGCGCTTCAGTGAACGCATCTGCGTCTCCTCAGATGGTGGCGGGCAACGAATTCCGGCTGTGTTCAGCTTAGTTCAACAAGGCTGTGAATTCAGCCGATTTTGCTTTCTTTCACGTTTGCCCTTTCGCCGCTTGCAGTCCGTGTTCAGTGTTGCAGGTAGTCCCACAAGCGCCTTGCTACCGGCCCATGCGCACGATCGCTGCGACGCGCGGCCACAATCTGCAATGTGCTTTCTTTGAAGTAGCGGCCGCATATCGACAACAAGCGTCCCGCGTCCAATTCTTCACGGATCAGATGCACAGGCATATTGCCCCACCCCATACCTTGCAAAATCAATTCTTTCTTCATGAACTGGTCGCTGACCGTCCAGCTATGCGCGCCGGAAATCAGATGGTAATCGCGAGTCGCCGTATGGGTTGCGGTATCGCGCAAAATGCATTGCACATAATCGCGCATCTGTTCTGGCGTAATGCTGTCGTGAATGGCAAATGTCAAGAATCCCGGGGCGACCACGGGGAGCAAACTGACCTGATTGAGCGCAACAAATTCCATGCGCGCATCGGCCTGGTCGATATGATGCAAAATCAGATCCGCATCATTATCCATCAGGCGCTCGACCGGACCAGTCAGGGTTTCAAATTGCAGATGCAGGCGCGTGGCCGGACAGTCATCGAAGAAACGCTTTAACTTTGCCAGCATCTCAGGCAACGAACATAAGTCACCGATCACGATGCGTAATTCCGTCTCTTCCCCCGCAGCCAGAAATTGGGCATGCCGTTGCAGACCTTCCACCTTGTCCAGCACTTGCCTGGTCTGGCGATAAAACGATTGACCTTCCGGTGTCAGAGCAACGCGATAGCCGCTGCGATCCAGCAAGCGCAATTCCAGGCGCTGCTCCAGATTCTTGATCGCGTTGAACACAGTGGGATGCGTACGATGCAAACTGTCTGCCGCCGCCTGAAAACTACCGGCCTCAACCACTGCACAAAAACAGAGTAACTCCTGCAAGCTCAGATCAGACACTTTGTAATTCCTGTCTACATTTATTGTATGAATTAAGTAATTTTATATAACAATTCAATTATCTACACTGCTCCCTGTCGTTTCACCACACAAGGAGTCATTTCATGCGCGCTATCGTTATCAAAGAATTTGGCAACACCGATCAATTAGAACTACAAGAAATACCCATGCCAGTACCTGAACAAAACCAGGTGCTGATTCAAATCAAGGCCTTTGGGCTGAACCGTGCCGAACTGTATATGCGCCAGGGTAGCTGGGGTGATGTGAGCAGAGTCAGCGGCATCGAATGCGTGGGCATCGTCGCCGGAGACCCCAGTGGTCATTTTGCAAAAGGCCAAAAAGTCATTGCGTTGATGGGTGGCATGGGACGCAGCATACAAGGCAGCTATGCGGAATACACCTGTGTACCGGTCAGCAATGTCGTCGCAATAGAAACCAGCCTGAGCTGGGAGCAACTGGCTGCCGTGCCAGAATCGTATGCGACAGCATGGAGCTGCCTGCACGGAAATTTGCACATACAAACCGGCCAGACGCTGTTGATTCGCGGCGCGACGTCTGCCCTCGGGCGGGCGGCACTCAACATCGCGGCCCGGCACGGACTGGACGTCATCGCCACCACGCGCCATACG
This sequence comes from Burkholderiales bacterium, assembly GCA_028868455.1. Taxonomy (GTDB): domain Bacteria; phylum Pseudomonadota; class Gammaproteobacteria; order Burkholderiales; family Burkholderiaceae_D; genus Undibacterium. Next base: position 3,804 of record JAGWUK010000333.1, read on the forward strand.
GCGCAAGAAGAAGACCTGCTGGCGCTGGGAGCAAAACACGTTCTGATCGATCACGGCAAACTGGCACCAGAAATCCGTCAACGCTATCCGCAAGGCATCGATGCGGTGCTTGATATCGTCGGCAACAGCAGCATCCTCGACAGCGTTCAAAGCTTGCGACGCTATGGTCATGCCTGCCTCGCCGGATTTCTGGGCGGGTCAGCAGCGATACCAGAATTTAACCCTATCCGCGATCTGCCCAGCGATGTGTATCTGAGTTTCTTTGCCAGCTTCATGCTGGGCATGCCCGACTACCCTCTTTCAGCTATTCCATTTCAAACGATCATCCGTCGCGTCGAATTGGGAAACTATCGTGCAGCACCGGCACGCGTATTCGCATTTGAGCAAATACGCGAAGCGCAGGCATTGATGGAGAACTCTCAGGCTGGCGGAAAACTGGTCGTACGGCTAACGACCTGAACGGCCATTGCGCGATAGCGTCAGCATGTCGCATCAATGCGGGATATGCAATTCCGCCTGATGCGCAGCGATGAGCTTGTCCAGCTGGCCGGAGTCGACCAGCTGCTGATAACCCTGGTCAAAGCGTCGCTGCAATTCGCGTGCATGCGGCAAGTTTTTGCGGATGACCAGATAAACAGGAACAACAGAAATCGTTTGCTGCTGCGCGCGGATTTCGCTTCTTTCGCTGACAGTAAAA
>JAGWUK010000334.1 GCA_028868455.1 Burkholderiales bacterium
TAACGATTTCTTTCTCGCTGCACGACGACACAAACATAAATGGCACGGCACTTTCCAGTTGCAGCTTGTGCGCGACTTCGATACCGGACATCTTGGGCATCATGACATCCAGCACTACCAGGTCAGGATTGTATTCCAGTGCCATCTGGAACCCTTCGTGCCCATCGGACGCCTGCATCGTGTCATATCCCGCATGCTGAAGTAACAAGGTTAATACGCGCAAATTGATCTGATCATCGTCAATCAGCAAGATCAGGCGTTTCGATTCGGTTTTGGTTTCCATTGCGTACTTATCCTCTTGATCACTCGAATAATTCCAGCCAGTGCGTCAGCCATGCCGCACCCGCACCATCTTTCTGTACACAATGTATAGCGAAAAGCGCAACGTATGCAAGCTGTAGTCTCAATTCGCAAGCGGATTGACGATGCCCCATGATGGGGACGATGACCAAATGCGCAGCGTCAATCTGCACCAATCTGGCAGAAAAATTGCTGCACTGCGCGCAGGCAGGCGCAAGCTGGTGTAATCTTTAGTGCTCAGTCGCGTGCACATTTCAGACCGGCACAGCGTCCGTCCAACCCGCTCACCCCTCCCGCAATGGGATAACACAGGAGAATTCACATGCAAGACGTGGTAATCGTAGCTGCAGGTCGTACTGCAGTAGGTAAATTCGGTGGTTCGCTGGCCAAAATCCCTGCTTCGGAACTCGGTGCACTGGTCATCAAAGGCTTACTGGCGAAAACAGGCCTGAGTGGCGATCTGATCAATGAAGTCATCCTGGGCCAGGTGTTAACCGCAGGTGTTGGCCAAAACGCCGCACGCCAGGCACTGATCAAGGCCGGGTTGCCAGACATGGTACCTGCGTTCACTATCAACAAGGTCTGCGGCAGCGGTCTGAAAGCAACCCATCTGGCTGCGCAGGCGATCAAGGCGGGTGATGCTGACATCATCATTGCTGGCGGTCAGGAAAACATGAGCGCGTCGCCGCATGTATTGAACGGTTCGCGCGATGGCTTCCGTATGGGTGACACCAAACTGGTCGATACCATGATCGTCGATGGTTTGTGGGATGTCTACAACCAATACCACATGGGTGTGACAGCAGAAAACGTCGCCAAAAAATACGGCGTGTCGCGCGAAGAGCAAGATGTCTTTGCCATGGCGTCACAAAACAAAGCCGAAGCAGCGCAAAAAGCGGGCAAATTCAAAGACGAAATTATCCCGGTCGAACTGGTCAGCAAAAAAGGCACAACCGTTTTCGATAGCGACGAGTTCATCAAGCATGGTACGACCATGGAATCTCTGTCTGCATTGCGCCCGGCCTTTGATAAAAACGGCACCGTGACGGCAGGTAATGCTTCCGGTCTCAACGATGGTGCGGCGGCAGTCATCATGATGAGCGCCAAAAAGGCCGAACAGCTGGGCTTGCCTGTGCTGGCACGTATCAAGGCGTATTCATCGGCCGGTGTTGATCCGACGATCATGGGCATGGGCCCGGTCCCAGCTTCGCAACTGTGCCTGAAAAAAGCAGGCTGGACGCATCAGGACCTCGATCTGATGGAAATCAACGAAGCCTTCGCCGCCCAAGCCATCGGCGTCAATAAGGAAATGGGTTGGGATACCAGCAAGATCAACGTCAATGGCGGCGCGATTGCGATCGGCCACCCGATCGGCGCCTCCGGCTGCCGTATTCTGGTCAGCCTGATCCATGAAATGATACGTCGCGATGCCAAAAAAGGGCTGGCAAGCCTGTGTATCGGCGGCGGCATGGGCGTGGCGCTGGCGATCGAACGTTAATTCCGCCAAGGTAAAAAAGCTGGTTTGCGGTTAATGCTGTTCAGTCAAGCAGCGTGCCTTCAAAGGCAAACAGCATAGTGGTTTGATTTAGCCTGAACGACCCGATCGAATTGTCGATCGGGTCGTTTGTTTTTTTTGGGGGGCAGGTGTTTCGCGTGTTATTCCTGATGTAAAGAAGTCGTGAGTAGATCAAAAACTGCGCTGCTTCATGCTTCTAAACATAATTGAATTTTCCAATGGCGAAGGGTTTCATTTTATTAGCTAAAAACCAAACAGAAGATGAAATAAATCAAGGGGAACAGGACAAGAACTATTGAAGCCAACAAAGAGTAGGCAAAAAACTGCGTGACAAAACTTACTATGTGACAAATGGATGCCCGCATTGAACGATTTCGGAAAATGCAAAAGGCCACAATCATGCACCAAAATACCCACCACGAAATGGCCGCGAGGAACCATCCTGTCGTGCCAGGGATTGGCCACCCATCTGATGAACCTTGTAAGGTTGGGAAGCCCAAATCCTCGAAAATGGATAAAGCAGTAATTGTGGCAAGAAGAAAGCCCGAACCGATAGGAGGAATTACCCGCGAAACGACAACTTGCCATGCTACAAGTGCGCAAGCAACAATAATTATCTGCAAGCCTATGCGGACGCGATTCATATGGGGTATGCCCAAGAGTGAGCAAAGTTTGCAAGTTTAAATTTTAGCTCTATATTGTTAAATCGACAGCTAAATTAAAGTAACAACGACATTAAAAAATCCGCCCAGAGGCGGATTTTTTTATTGGAGAAAACAACCTGGTCAGCTTAGTGGATGCCGTGCATTTTCTTTTTCATCCACGAATTCAGCGACATCATTACCACACCGGCAACAATAGGAATCAGTGTGAAGATCAGGAAGAATGTCGACAGCGAATAGGTTTCGGAAATCCAGTCGATATAGCTACCGGTCAAGCCCGCCAGTTTGTTGGCAATCGCGGTATTCAGGAACCAGACGCCGAACATCAGGCCCAGCAGGCGCGGTGGTGCCAGTTTGCTGATATACGACAGGCCAACCGGTGACAGGCACAGCTCACCCATCGTGTGGAAGAAGTAAGCCGCGATCAGGAAGATCATGCTGACCGAAGCGGTTTTTGCACCCGAAGGAATATGCGAAGCACCATACGCCAGCGCTGCAAAACCCAGTCCCAGCAAAATCAGGCCAACGCCGAATTTGATCGGGCCGCTTGGGTTCCAGTGTTTTTCCCACATTTTTGAAAACATCGGTGCCAGAATCACCAGGAAAAACGAGTTCAATACGCCAAACCAGGTTGCCGGCACATCCGACTGCGCCATCGAAAATTCGCGACCCAGCATCCAGATCACCAGTGCCCAGATGACGCCGATACACAGTATCAGCAGCAGATTCGAAACCAGATAGCGCTTGGCGGTACCCGCAAACAGTTTTACCAGCAACCAGGACAGGATGATGGTTGGAATGACCGTCATGAGACTGTTAACGACCTTGAAAAGCATGCCGCTGGTGCCAACCAAAGTACGGTCAGTGTAGTCAGCAGCGAAGATCGTCATGGAACCGCCAGCCTGCTCAAACGCGAACCAGAAAAAGATCGTGAAGAAAGAAAACACGCAGATCGCTTTTAAACGATCCGAAACGATATGCGGTTCGGCCTCTTCCACTGCCACGACTTCCTTGGTCTGTTGCGATTTGGATAAGCCGATGTCGCCGAAAATGCCTTGTCCCAGATAGAACTGCAAAGCACCCAGTAACATAAATCCGCCAGCCAGCGCAAAGCCGAAAGGCCAGGAGATTTTTTCACCGATATACCCGCATAACAAAATACCGAAGAACGCACCGGAGTTCACGCCCATGTAGAACAGCGTGTAGCCGCCGTCGCGTCCGCCTTCATTGTCTTTGGTGTACAACTGACCGACGATGGCAGAGATATTCGGTTTAAACAAACCCGTGCCCAACACGACCAGCGACAAGCCCAGATAAAACATCGTCGGGGTATCAAACAACAGGCATCCGTGACCGGCCGCAATGATAAAGGCGCCCAGAACGACAGAACGGCGGCTGCCCAGAATCTGATCGGCGATATAACCGCCGAGGATCGGTGTCAGATACACCAGACCGGTGTACCAGCCATACAGGCTGGTGGCATCGGCACGGCTCCAGCCCCAGCCGCCTTTGGATGCCGTCGTGACCAGAAACAGCACCAGCAAAGCACGCATGCCGTAATAAGAAAACCGTTCCCACATTTCTGTAAAGAACAGCACAAACAAGCTATCAGGATGCCCTAAGATTGTATGTGCACCTGAGGTTTGAATTTTGTTCAAAGTGCTCTCCGATATGGTGTATTTATGGTAAAAATGATCTTGCTAGCAAATAAATTTTCATTGCTTGCTAAAATTTGATATGAATTGATTCAATTCGGCGCGTAGCTTACCACGTCAAAAAGCCCATTTTTCGCGACGTGTGTTGCGACGCAACAAAATTGCAAAGCGATATTTTCTCTTTTGTCGTTCGCGTGGCATACCCGGACTTGTTGATGTTGCAATTGATATCGCCACATCCGGGTGGTCAGCGGCAGGCAATATGACAAACGCCGCTGAAGCGATTTTGTGTCAGCTCAGTGAGAAGACGGAGTGTCAATCTGCGGCAATAACCAGCATTCACTGATGAAAGACGAAGCTGTTTT
>JAGWUK010000335.1 GCA_028868455.1 Burkholderiales bacterium
CGCAACAAGAAGGAATGAAGGCAAGCTTAAGCGGCACACATGTTATTTCCATGCGCCAGTCCAAAGACGCACAAGCGGGCGAAGTGGATTTATCCGGTCATATTTCAGGTTTTGATTTAAAACAATTGGATCGTTTTATTCCTGTTGGCGCCGAACCAGATTTGCGTCATTGGCTGACTAAAGCAATTTTAGATGGGCGCGCAGACGATGTCAGCGTTCGTATCAAGGGTGATCTTGCGCACTTTCCTTTCGACGGCCTCGAAGGAAAAGGAAAGCAAAAATCTGAATTTCTGATCAAGGGCAATTTGTCCGGTGGCAAATTGGACTTTACCGCGGGTGCGTTACGCGACGATGGCAAATCGACGTTGTGGCCGGTGATCGATAGCATTAAAGGCAGTTTTATTTTTGATCGTGCCAGGATGGAAATTCATGGCGATTCGGCAAAAACGATGGGTGTCGATTTACAAAAAATCAAAGCGATCATTCCTGATCTGCTCAGCAGCAATGCCATCCTGAGCATTGACGGCAATGCGATGGGTAATTTGCAGGGCATGCTTAATTATGCCAATGCAAGCCCGGTCGATGGCTGGCTGAGCCATTTTTTATTAGAAAGTAAGGCGACTGCCAATGCAAATTTGCTGTTGAAGTTGCAATTGCCATTGCGCCATGTGATCGATAGCAAGGTATTGGGAAATTTGCAATTTATTAATAACGACATTGTTCTGCAGAAAGGCTTGCCGGTCGTTTCCGCTCTGAATGGCAAGCTGGAGTTTACAGAACGGGGCGTGAATCTTGGCGCCCTTAAAGGAAATTTATTGGGTGGTGCAGTTACCCTGAGTGGCGGATCGCAAAAAGATAATAGTATCAAAGTGCGTCTGGAGGGCGTCGCAACCGCAGATGGCATACGTAAAATCGTGCCTGCCTCCAGCTTGAAGCGCATTGCAGATCGAATTAACGGTTCAGCACGTTATACCGCTGGTATTTACGTTAAAAAACGGCAACCGGAAATTGTGATCGAATCAAATTTGCAAGGCATGGAATTAAATTTTCCAGCACCCATGCGCAAAACAGTGAACGACGCTATGCCTTTACGTTTTGAACTGCTGCCGCAAGCCACTGCAGACGCATCAATATGGCGAGATGAAATGAAAATTCATCTCGGCAACGCGATTCATGCGCGCTACCTGCGACAAAAGGACAATGATAAAAATTCAGGCTGGACTGTGTTAAAGGGGGGCATTGGCGTCAATGTTCCTGCGCCTGAACCTGACTCAGGATTGGCGGCCAATATAGAAATTGATGCGCTCAATGTGGATGAATGGCGGCGATTGGCTGGCGATGTTCCCGTTGAAATGCCCGCCGCGAATCCGATGCCAGTTTCGGTATCAGATACTGGCTTGCAGGATCAGGAGCCAGACCTGACGCCATATATCGAACCAACTTCAATTGCTGCAAAAACCAGAGAGCTGCATGTTTTTGGAAAACAACTCGACAACGTGGTATTGGGTGTGTCGCATGAGGGACAAGTCTGGCAAGCAAATATCGATGCGAAACAGGCCTCAGGTTACTTCACATGGAATGAAGCGCTCGCAGGGCAAGGGTCAGGCACGGTTTCAGCGCGTCTGAGCAATCTGATTATTCCCAAATCGGCTGCGGCCGACGTCAGCGATTTATTGGAGGGTAATAATGCGACAACTCAAATTCCAGGACTGAACATAGTTGCCGAGAATTTTGAACTGTTTAATAAAAAGCTGGGACATCTTGAGTTATTGGCCAGCAATCAGATTACGCAAGAAGGAAGAGAATGGCAGATCGACAGGGTTTCATTGAAAAATGCGGATGCAGAACTGACGGCGACTGGAAAATGGGCCAGTCGTAGCAGCGACGGAGCAACGCAATTAAACTATGCGCTGGAGATTGGCAACGCAGGCGGATTACTGGATAGACTTGGTTTTGAAAACGTTGTGCGTGGAGGGAAGGGGCGCTTAAATGGTAAAGTCCAGTGGATGGGCATGCCGTTTTCCATGGATATTCCTAGTATCAGTGGCAATATCAGAATGGAGCTGGCCAACGGACAGTTCTTGAAAGTGGATCCTGGTGCTGCAAAATTGTTGAGTGTACTGAGCATGCAGTCTTTGCCTAGGCGCCTGACCTTGGATTTCAGAGATGTATTTTCCGAGGGCTTTGCTTTCGATTCGATTGTTGGCACGGCAAAAATCCTCAACGGTGTTGCCAGTACCGATAATTTAAAAATGCGCGGAGTTAATGCTACGGTCTTGATGGACGGTACTGCAAACCTGGTACACGAATCACAAGACTTGCATGTTGCGGTCATTCCCGAAGTGAATGCAGGAACGGCCTCTGTTGTTTATGGATTGGCGGTCAATCCGGTGATTGGGTTGGGCACTTTCCTTGCGCAGCTGTTCTTGCGTGAACCTTTGGCTCGTGCGTTTACCTTTGAATATCAGGTCACTGGTCCTTGGAAGGATCCGGCTGTCAATAAGATCGAGCATCGCGACACGCGTAAAACGACCAGTGAGCGAACACTCAACAAGGAGAAAGAATGAAAGTCGCTGCCATACAAATGGTGTCAACGCCGGATCTGTCAGACAACATGACTTCGGCAAAACGTTTGCTTCAACAGGCCGCAGAGCATGGTGCAAAACTACTTTTGCTTCCCGAATACTGGCCAACGATGGGCTTGCAAGAGACTGACAAATTATCTATTGCGGAACAACCAGGAAGTGGCCCGATCCAGACTTTCATGTCGGAAATGGCGAGTTCGCTGAAAGTATGGCTGATCGGCGGTACTTTACCGATGGTTTCACCAGAAGAAGGTAAGGTGTTGAATACGACCTTGGTGTTTGATCCAGAAGGACATCAGATTTGCCGCTATGACAAAATTCATTTATTTGGATTTACAAAAGGTGACGAATCGTACGAGGAAGCACGCACTATCACGCCCGGTGAGCGAGTCGTCAGCTTTGATACTGACATCAGTAAGGTTGGATTGTCAGTGTGTTACGACTTGCGTTTCCCAGAAATGTACAGAGCGATGGGGCCTTGTTCACTGATCGTGGTACCTGCTGCATTTACTTATACAACCGGACAGGCGCATTGGGAAATACTGTTGCGCGCCCGCGCGATCGAAAATCAATGTTATGTATTGGCATCTGGCCAAGGTGGGAAGCACGTCAATGGTCGTCGTACCTGGGGGCATAGCATGCTAATCGATCCGTGGGGGAAGATCGTTGACGTATTACCGGAAGGTGAAGGCATAGTAAGCGGTGAATTGGATCTGAGCGTCATTGCAGGGATTCGCGAAAGTCTGCCAGCCTTAAAACATCGCAAGCTCTAAAGCAAACAAGTGTGAAAATGGCAGTGCCGCCTGTGGCTGGCGGCACATATGTTCTACAATGCAGGCATTCCATTTATTTTTGCATTGTTTACTATCCGATATGACATCACACGATCCAGCATTAAGCCATCTCGCGATTGCACGCGACATCTTGTTGACTCCATTTGGTCTGGATGAGAATCAACTCTCCAAAGTACTTGGATCCATGTTTCGTCATCGCGTCGACTATGCTGATCTCTATTTCCAGTTTACGCGAAGTGAAGGCTGGAGTCTGGAAGAAGGTATCGTTAAAACCGGCAGTTTCTCGATTGATCAAGGGGTCGGCGTACGCGCGATTTCCGGCGACAAAACCGCCTTTGCCTATTCTGATGAAATTTCGGAAAAAGCCCTGTTCGATGCCGCGCAAGCGACGCGAACGATAGGTCGGCAAGGTGCAGGAAAAGTCAAGGTTGCCAGCAGTTTTCATGGTAACGCCGGACGTGACTTGTACTTGCGCGACGATCCTTTACATTCCCTTGACGCTAACCAAAAAGTCAGCCTGCTTGAGCGCATCGAAAAAATTGCCCGCGCAAAAGATCCGCGCGTCGTGCAGGTGATGGCAAGTTTGGCGGGTGAGTATGACGTGGTTTTGGTTGCGCGCAGTGATGGCCTCATTGCTGCAGATATCCGGCCTCTGGTTCGTGTTTCATTAACCGTCATTGCCGAACAGAATGGGCGACGTGAAATGGGCTCTAGTGGTGGAGGCGGTCGTTACGATTATTCTTATTTCACAGATGGCTTGCTTGAGCAATTTGCAGATGAAGCGGTGCAGTCTGCCATTGTCAATTTAGATGCGCGTCCTGCGCCTGCCGGCCCGATGACCGTTGTGTTGGGACCGGGATGGCCCGGCGTCTTGCTGCATGAGGCGATTGGTCACGGGTTGGAAGGTGATTTCAATCGCAAAGGATCCAGTACATTTTCAGGTCGTATCGGTGAGCGCGTGGCAGCAAAAGGGGTTACCGTTGTCGATGATGGGACTATTCAGCATCGTCGCGGCTCACTCAATATGGACGATGAAGGAAACCCGACGCAATGCAGCACGCTGATTGAAGACGGTATCCTCAAAGGCTATATGCAAGATACGATGAATGCCCGG
>JAGWUK010000336.1 GCA_028868455.1 Burkholderiales bacterium
CCGGGGAACCATTGTATGGACATGCTTATTCTTCTTTTTTGCTAAATCAAAGCGATATTGTACGGAAGTCTGCTGCGCTTATGCCGGAAGTTTCCCGACTTACCGGATCAGCAACGATGAAAATCAACATACTCCCCATTAGTATGCTAAATTTTTACATCATTACGCAAACAAATACTGAGACCTTAAAATATACTCCCCTCTATTTCCATTTCCATGCAAAAAAACGGAAGCAACGCCATTAGGCGTAGTCGTCATGCCAAACCTTTGCATTCGCTCAGTTTCTTGGTCTTGTTAAAAATACGCTAAGCTGCCGGGATGTTCTTTCGTCCGCTTATGTGATGACTACCTTGACTACCTGCATCGCCCTGATCCGCGGCATCAACGTTGGCAAAGCCAGGCGCCTTGCAATGGCGGATTTGCGCACACTGATCGCAGACTGCGGCGGCAACAACGTGCGCACTTTGCTGAACAGCGGTAACGCCGTGTTTGAAACGGCAGACACAGATGTCAACGCATGGTCGCAACGCATCCGCACTGGCATTGAACAACGGGCCGGATTTTCTGCTGAAGTCATCGTGATGAGCGCCGATAATTTGCGCTGTATCGTGAACGACAATCCTCTGGCAGAGCAGGAACTTGATAGCGCACGCTATCTGGTGGCTTTTGTCGCCGATCCGCAAATACTGGACCGTCTGCAGCCATTAAGCCAGAACGTGCAGGCACCGGAGCAACTCTGCGTGGGGCGCTATGCCGCCTATTTGTGGTGTGCTGATGGCATTATGGAAAGCAAAATACTGAAACCCTTCAACAAACTGACCGGCGACGCTGCCACCACGCGCAACTGGGCGACGGTGCAAAAGCTGCTGGCAATGACCACCTGAGCCAGATTCCCTGATATGGCTAACGCAAAACCGGCCCAACGGCGTTATCGCGGCTTGCCGCAGATATTAAGCCCTCGTCGCTATGGCTCGTCAGAACGATGTTGCGTCAGTTCTGACATAGTCAGCCCTTGCTGAGCGCGACAAACTCGCCAGTCAGTTTTCCGGCGACTTGCCCGTCAAACACCAGTTCCGCATTCACCGCAATCCGCCCTTTTCCTTTGCGCGTCAGCATACGCACAAACTGCGGCCAGTCGTCCGGTTGCGCCAGTGCCGACCGCGCAGAAAAATCCCCCGCTACCGGCATGACATAATCCATCGTATTGCGCTGTATCACGAGGCGGCAATCCAGCCCGGCTTGTTGCAGACGCGTGTTCAGCAAAGACCAGGCGGCGAGGATGCATAACGCCGACGCACTGCCACCGAAAACGGTGTCGCGATGATTGATATTCGGTGCCAATGGCGCTTTCAGCACAATCGATTCCGGACTGACGGACTGCACCGCGACCTGCATTGCAGCGGACAGCGGAATATGGTCGTGCAGATACTGTTGAAGTTCTGATGGTGACATATACGCTTTCTAAAAATGCCTTATACCTTGAACTGCGCGAGGCTGGCGGCCGTCATGGAAGGGAGAAACTCAATCAGCTCGTACTCGGCGATTTGCTCCCGATAAAACGGGTCTTGCTGAACGATCGCTTCCAGCTCAGCAAGGCTGCCCGCCTGCGCCAGAATCACGCCACCGGTACGCGGCTCTTTACGTCCAGACATCAGAAAATGCCCGCTGGCATAGTGCCTTTCTAAAAACACACGATGCTCGCCCACCAGACGATCGACTTCAGACAAAGGTTTCAGATAACGGAGTTGAATGATAAACACGATGCGCTTTCATCAAAAAACACGCAAACGCCAGCCGCACGTCCAATCGACGGCAGAATTATTTGCGTGTGAGGACTTACGCAAAACCGCCCCGGCAGCGTTATGGTTCCTTGTCGTACGATGCGTACTACCTTCGTCGCTATGCCTTGCCGGAACGATTCTGCGCAAGTCTTACGTGTTAAAAACAATTACTTTATCGCAATTTTTTGAATGCTGCCCAGAGCCACAAACTTCAGGCAGACGCCAGCCAGCAAATGCCATCGAGGATCATTGCCGTTGCTTGATCTCAAAAAAATACTGAGAGGGAGTATGTTGATTTTTCACCGAAATCCGCGCACAGATAAAGCGGCATTAAAATATACTCCCCACCATTATAAAAAATAAGAAGCATTCAGGAAAACTGCAGACAATCTTGGACAAGGTCCAGGCACAATCGACGAAAAAAACGGCAGAACATGCTGCCGTTTTACCCGTTTGCTAAAATTGCACGCCGTCACTTACTCCAGATCCGCCAGTACCTTGATATGCGCCACCACGCTGCGCGCCAGTGCTGACAGGTTATAGCCACCTTCCAGACAGCTGACAATGCGCCCCTGAGAATATTGTTTGGCAATATCCATGATCTGTTTCGTGATCCAGGCGTAATCCGCCTCCACCAGACCAAGCTGCCCCATTTCATCTTCGCGATGCGCATCAAAACCCGCAGAGATAAAAATCATTTCCGGTTGAAATTGCCGCAGCGCGGGCAACCATTTTTCAGTGATCAAAGCGCGCACGGTATCGCCGTAGCTATGCGCCGGCACAGGCACATTCACCATATTGCGCGCCGGATGCTCAGTGCCGGTGTACGGGTAATACGGATGCTGGAAAAAACTCACCATCAGCACGCGCGGATCATCGCGAAACGCTTCTTCAGTACCGTTGCCGTGATGCACATCAAAATCCACGATCGCGACGCGCCCCAGTCCACGCACTTCCAGCGCATGTTTGGCGGCTACGGCCACGTTATTGAACATGCAAAACCCCATTGATTCTCTGGGCGTCGCATGATGCCCCGGGGGACGAATTGCGCAAAAAGCATTTTCGATTTCCGCATCAATCACCGCATCGGTCGCCGCAATTGCCGCACCTGCCGCCCGCAAAGAAGCGCGCCAGGTATAGGCATTCAAAGACGTATCAGCATCCAGCGGAAAATGGCTGTATTCAGATTTTTCAGACGGACAGTTTTCGCGGATACGATAAATCGCGTCTGCCGTGTGAACCCTGGCCAGATCGCTTTCTTGTGCCGGTTGCGCTTCGCGGTGATCCAGCAAATTGCTTATCCGGCTGGAAATCAATTGATCTTCGATGGCTTGCAGACGTTCTGGGGATTCCGGATGCCATGATCCCATTTCATGGCGTTTGCAATCGGCGTGGGTGTAGTACGCTGTGGTCATTTTGTGTCTTTTATTATGTGTAGGCTGTCTAGACACCAGTTTCGTCCTATTCAGGCATTTTTGCAAATAAGCCACGCCAGCACACTTGCGCTCCACGCAACAGTTTTCAAGGATTCGGTTTACACTGGGCGCTAATTGTTTTTCGAGAGCAAATATGTTTTCCAAAGTCCATAAAGTCGCGCGACAAGTCAATAGCATCATCATCGGCAAGGAAACCCAGGTGCGTCAGGCGCTGGTCTGTCTGCTGGCTGGCGGCCATTTATTGATAGAAGATTTGCCGGGCGTAGGCAAAACCACACTGGCGCATGCTTTGGCGATTTCTCTTGGGCTGAAATTCAACCGGCTGCAATTTACCAGCGATTTGTTGCCTGCCGACGTGGTGGGAATTTCCATTTTTGATCGCGAAAAAAGCCAGTTCATTTTTCATCCCGGCCCGGTTTTTGCACAAGTCTTGCTGGCCGACGAAATCAACCGGGCTACGCCCAAAACCCAGTCGTCGTTACTGGAAGCCATGGAAGAAAGACAGGTTTCTGTCGAAGGCCAGACACGTAGTCTGCCAAAACCATTTTTCGTCATTGCGACGCAAAATCCAGCGCATCAGGTCGGCACCTTTGCGCTACCCGAATCGCAACTGGATCGTTTTCTGATGTGCCTGTCGTTAGGTTACCCGGATGCTGCCGCAGAGCGTGCTTTGCTGATGGGCGAAGACCGACGCAGTCTGCTGTCACAGTTGCCGGCAGTCATGCAAGCCGAGGAGCTGATGCTCGCCCAGCAGCAGTTAAAGCAAATTCACGCATCGTCCGCGCTGATTGACTATGTGCAGGCTCTGGCGCAAGCAACGCGCCAGGGCGATCTGTTTGCCGAAGGCATGAGCCCGCGCGCCTCTATCGCCCTATTGCAAGCGGCTCGTGCCTGGGCGGCGATGGAAGGTCGCGATCATGTCTTGCCGGAAGATGTGCAGGCGATTTTGATACCGGTGATCGCGCATCGCCTGCGGCCGCTGAAATCCCTGAGCGGCAAAATCGGCGCCAGCAGTGAGATGCTGACGCAACTGCTTAAACGCGTCAGCGTCTGAACGTAGCGGATTGTTCATGTTCACTTCCTTGCGGGCAAAATGGCGAAAACTGATTTTCCTGGAAAGCAAACCGGAAAGCGGTGAAGTGTTTCTCAAACAACGACGCGTATTTACCCTGCCCAGCAAAGCGGGCTGGATGTATGTGGTTCTGTTGCTGATTTTATTTATCTCATCTACCAA
>JAGWUK010000337.1 GCA_028868455.1 Burkholderiales bacterium
CGAAGCCAACTGACCACCGCCAGCTCTCTTAAGCAGGCGATAGAATGCCCGCAGCCGAAGCGTTTTCCACGCCGCGAAATCCATTTCAGCCGACACAATAATTCTGAAAGGATCCGATTCGACTGACGAGAAACCTTCGCCGAGGCCACCGGGTCCTGCAAACAGGTCAACAATGGGAATATGATCAGCGGGCGGAGAATATGATTCTATTGACAACTTTTCCTGATGTAAAAACTTCGATAGAACTAGGATACCAGGAAAAATGGATGTAGTCGATATAACGAAACGGTCCCAAATGATGGCGGGGTGTTGATTTGCATTTAAAACTGACCCACCTTTTGCATTGAATATTGACCCACCCTAGATGTTCATACTACTGGTTTAGGTTGTGGATAACTAGATGTTTTTTCTCCTTTTTTGGTTTGGCAGAACTCTCCTTAAAGCGATAACTGTCATTGCCCGTTTCAACGATATGGCAATGATGGGTAACCCGATCCAGTAGAGCCGTCGTCATCTTGGCATACCCAAAGACAGTAGACCATTCGGCAAAGCTCAGATTCGTCGTAATGATCATGCTGGTACGTTCATAGAGCTTACTCATCAAATGGAACAGCAAGGCACCACCGGTTTGACTGAAGGGTAAATACCCCATCTCGTCGAGAATTACCAGATCGGCATACATTAAGCGCGTTGCCAGTTGCCCCGTCTTACCTGCCTGTTTCTCTTGTTCTAACGCATTCACCAATTCTATCGTTGAGAAGAAACGTACGCGCCGGTGATATTGTTCAATTGCCTGAATTCCGATCGCCGTTGCCAGATGTGTCTTGCCTGTTCCTGGCCCACCAACCAACACGACGTTCTGCGCCGTATCCATAAAATCGCCATTGCACAATTGTCGCACTAAGGCTTCATTGGCCATGCTTTGTTTAAAATCGAATCCCGTCAGATCTCGGTAGGCGGGAAACTTTGCACTTTTGAGTTGACAGGCGACAGACCGTACTTCTCTTTCCGACAGTTCTGCCTTTAGCAGGCCATCTAAAACGGGTGTGGCGGCTTGAAACGCAGGGGCGTTCTGTTCTGCCAGATCGCCCACAGCGTGCGCCATTCCATAAAGCTTGAGGGATTTGAACATCCCAATCATGATGTCATGCTGCATGTGATTCTCCTTGATTTCTTAGACTGTCATAACGCGTCACATTGGCTTTGGGTTCGACTTGCAATACCAATGCCTGAGGTACATCCACGGGAGCAATGGGAGTGCCTTCGAGCAAACGGCTCAGAATATTGAGGACGATCTGCTTGGATGCGGCACCGGTTTCTAGCGCTAACTGTACCGCTGTCAGTACCGTCTGTTCATCATGTAGCAGTACCAAAGCCAGGACATCGACCATTTCCCTGTCGCCGCCAGTTCGTTTTAGCAGGATCGACTGCAATGACTGAAATGCCTGCGGCAGTTCGGCAAATGGGGCTCCGTTACGTATGGCACCAGGCTTCCTTTGCAGCACGGAGAGGTAATGGCGCCAGTCATAGATGGTGTAGCCAGGCAGATGATGGCGGTTGATCAATCGCTGGTGTTCGGCAATGACCTTTCCCTCCGCAATGATGAGCAACCGATCAGCATACACATGCAGACTAACTGGACGATTGGCAAATGATGCTGGAACACTATAACGATTACGCTCGAAGGTAATCAGGCAAGTTGGTGAGATGCGCTTGGTGTGCTCGACAAAGCCATCAAACGCCTGCCCTACAGGCATGAGGTCTGTTTCTGTTCATTGAGCCAGGCCTGATGAATAGGAATTGACTCAGTGGGATGCATGACTTCTTCCCAGAGTGCTCTGCAACGCTCTGCCAGCCATTGGTTTTAGGACTTACGCAAAATAGTTCCAGCAAGGCATAGCGACGAAGGCAGTACAGATCGTACGACTAGGAGCTATAACGCCGCTGGGGCGGTTTTGCGTAAGTCCTAGGTTTAATGCAACCAAGGAGGATTGTGGCGGCACCTTCTGCCACAGACGGCGTCTGGCATCCTGAACATTCTTCTCTATCTGTCCTTTCTCCCAGCCAGAAGCAGGATTGCAGAACTCCGCATCAAACAGGTAATGGCTGACCATGGCTGCAAAGCGGGCATTTACATCGCGTGCTTTACCCCGTTTGACCTTATCGACAGCGGTCTTCATATCGTCGTAGATGCCGCGCCGGGGAATGCCACCCCAAGCCACAAAGGCATGATAGTGGGCATCAAAGAGCATTTCATGGGTTTGAAATAGATAACCATTGAGCTAGCTTGTCAGTAAAGGTGTCGAGCTTGCTGGGGGTGTTTCGTTGCGGATAGACGGGATCGACTATCTCTTCTTTGAGATAGCGACGAATGGTGTTTCTGGATAGTCCAGTTCGTCTGGCGATCTCCCGCAGAGAGATTTGTTCACGGAAATGCCAGCGACGGATCTTACTTAATATTGACACGTTTATCACTCCAATCTCCTGCTTACAAAATAAGCAGGATAATGTTTAAACGTGGGTCAATATTCGATGCAAATTAGGCCGTTTGGTGGGGCAGTTTTAAATGCAAATCAACAGGCTGATGTTTCAGCAACGTTGATTTCTAAAGTGACCGACCAGATCCTGCAGCAAATCACCCAATGGCAAGCCCGGCCGCTCGATGCGATTTACCCGATTGTTTATCTCGACTGCATCGTGATTAAAATCCGCGACAACCTGCGGGTCATCAATAAATCCAGTTACCTGGCGCTGGGCGTCAATATGGAAGGCAAGAAGGAATTGCTGGGGCTGTGGATGTCCGATAACGAAGGCGCCAAGTTCTGGCTGTCCGTGCTGACCGAACTAAAAAATCGGGGCGTGCAGGACATCCTGATTGCCTGCGTCGATGGTTTGAAAGGATTTCCTGAAGCGATCGCTGCAGCCTACCCGGAAACCCGCATTCAACTCTGCATTGTTCATATGGTGCGCAACAGTCTGAAGTACGTCGTCTGGAAGGATTACAAGGCCGTCACGGCGGATTTGAAACGGATTTATCAAGCCAGCACTGAGGAGCAGGCACTCGCCGAACTGGGACGCTTTCACCAGCAGTGGGGTGCGAACTATCCTCACATTGCCAAATCATGGACGAGCCACTGGGTCAACCTGCGCACACTGTTTGAATATCCACCGGAAATCCGTAAGGCGATTTACACGACCAATGCGATCGAATCGCTCAACAGCGTGATCCGCGCTGCGACCAAGCGCAGAAAGCTGTTTCCAAGTGATGAGCCGGCATTGAAAGTGGTCTATCTGGCGATATCGCAGGCGGCTAAAAAATGAACCATGCCGATTCAGAATTGGCGTTTGGCGCTCAATCGTTTTATGATTGAATTCGGCGAGCGGATTGAGAAATACGCTCCCTGATAACTTTCATGGCATTTACACAGAATCTTTTGCAGCCTCATTTGGATTGCGCGCGCAATACTGCCCTGCGCCGCTGTGATGCTGCATTCTAATGCTCTCAGTGTTTACTGCCTCAGCTTACTGAAACGGTTTGCGTCAATCCTGCTTCAACAGGCAAATTATTTTTGTTAACACCAATTTACGGGAGTGCATTAATGAAAATTAAATCTCAAGATTTTCAGGTGAAAGAAGGTGAAAAAGTCAGCCTGAACAAATGGCCAACGTTGGTGAAGCCTTTATATGAGTCCAAGAGTGAATATCAAAAAATGTTGGAGTCGCAGATCGCAGAGTTGAGCAAATTCCAGAAACTGCAATATGCATCCGATCGTTATGCCGTTTTGCTGATTTTCCAGGCTATGGATGCCGCCGGAAAAGATGGCGCAATCAAACACGTCATGTCAGGCATTAATCCGCAAGGGTGCCAGGTGTTTAGCTTTAAACATCCGAGTGCCCTCGAACTTGATCACGATTTTCTCTGGCGCACCACCAGGGACTTGCCTGAACGTGGACGTATCGGTATTTTCAATCGCTCTTATTATGAAGAAGTGCTGGTCGTTCGTGTGCATCCAGAAATCCTCCGCAGTCAGAATCTACCTGAAGCCAGCCTGAATGACACGATGCTATGGCAGGGGCGTTATCGCTCCATTGTGGACATGGAAAATCATTTACACCGGAACGGCACACGTATTGTGAAATTCTTCCTCCATTTATCGAAAGAAGAACAGCGCAAGCGCTTTCTCGCACGTATCGACGATCCTGAGAAAAACTGGAAATTCAGTAATGCAGACATTGTTGAGCGAAAATTCTGGAAGCAATACATGGAGGCGTATGAAGCATGCCTGTCAGCCACCAGCACCAGTGATGCGCCCTGGTATGTGGTGCCGGCCGACGACAAGGAAAATGCGCGATTGATTATTTCTGAAATCATTCTCGATACGTTTCGCCAACTTAAAATGCAATATCCGCAACCAGACGCACAACGCAAACAGGAATTGCAGGAAATAC
>JAGWUK010000338.1 GCA_028868455.1 Burkholderiales bacterium
TGAGCATCTGTCGGCACAAAACAGGAATGCTTACAGTTTCATTGCAATTATTTTTAAAAAAATTTCAAACGCAGCATTTGTGTCGATGCTGATGCAAAAATGGTCGAAGAAAATTAGCGCTGCTGCAGTGCAAACAATTCTTGCTGATAAACGCCTTGCTGGCGTGCATTTGGAAACGATCTTGCACCAAGCCAAATTTCGATTGGTTTATTTATTGCGTCGCACAATTGCCGTCTAAAAAATCAGGCACTATGTGTCTCGCTGTCGTCAAAAACGCGAACCGATGTTGTGCCGCCGCATGGGACAGGTTACACTGAAAAAAAATTAACCGACCAATCGGTCGGAAAATGAAATCATTTATTTTCAAGAAATACGCAAAATTGCTTTAGCTCGGTGTGTCGTGATGCTGGCAGGTAAGGTCTCCGGCAAGGGACGCTTAGTTCGGTGCAATTCTGGCCAGGCGCACATCCGCTTCGGTCTGAACGGTGCCTATAACAGACTGTACGACGCATTCGTGCCGCAGTGATTTTGCGTAAACCTTACTTTTAATAAATATTATTCAGGAGACGAAGAAATGAAGATTCGATTAGGACTGGCTATCATTCCTGCCATGCTGGCAACACTACTGGCCGCCAATGCAGAAGCGCAGATCAGGGTAGGGGTCAACGTATCTGCAACCGGACCCGCCGCTTCTCTGGGTATTCCGGAAAAAAATACGTTTGCCTTGTTGCCGAAAGAAATCGCCGGACAAAAAGTCGAATACTTCATTCTGGACGATGCGTCGGATGCCACGACCGCCGTCAAGAACGCCCGCAAGATGATTGCTGAGGACAAGGTAGATATCCTGATCGGCTCGACTATCACCCCGAATTCGCTGGCAATGATCGATGTCGCAGCGGAAAATGAAACGCCTATGATTTCCATGGCGGCGTCGGCAGCGATTATTTCTCCGATCGACTCAAAACGTTACTGGGTATTCAAAACACCGCAAAATGATTCTCACATGGCGACAGCGATTACGGCGCACATGAGTGATAACGGCATCAAAACCGTCGCATTCATTGGTTTTGCCGATGCCTATGGGGAAGGCTGGTTTAAAGAGTTTTCCAAAATGGCCGATCTGCGCAAGCTGAAAATCGTCGTCAACGAACGCTTTGGCCGTAGCGACACATCGGTGACCGGTCAGGTATTGAAAATCATGGCAGCCAATCCCGATGCTGTTCTGATTGCTGGTGCCGGCACGCCTGCGGCCCTGCCGCAAAAAACCTTGAAAGAGCGCGGTTACAAAGGAAAAATTTATCAGACGCACGGCGTCGCGAATAACGACTTCCTGCGCGTTTGCGGCAAGGATTGCGAAGGCACCT
This sequence comes from Burkholderiales bacterium, assembly GCA_028868455.1. Lineage (GTDB taxonomy): Bacteria > Pseudomonadota > Gammaproteobacteria > Burkholderiales > Burkholderiaceae_D > Undibacterium. The sequence continues at coordinate 1,365 of JAGWUK010000338.1, forward strand.
GGTTACCTGCCGGCCCGTTGCTGGTTGCCGAACAGTTACCGGCCGATAATCCAGTCAAAAAATCTGCCATGCGTTATGTGAATGCCTATGAAAAAGCCTATGGTCACGGCTCCGTTTCCACATTTGGCGGTCATGCATGGGATGCGGGTCAGTTACTGGAAGCTGCTGCTACCGTCGCGTTGAAGAAAGCCCACCCAGGTACCAAAGAATTCCGCGCGCTCTTGCGCACTGCGCTGGAAAACATTACCAATTTGCCGGTTTCCCATGGCATCGTGAATATGGGTGTGGCAGATCATCTGGGACTCGATCAACGTTCGCGCGTCATGGTGCAGATCGTCGGTGGGAAATGGAAGCTGGTCGGTCAGGCTAACTAAAACGCTGTGCTTTGAAAGAAGGGAGCTGCGGCTCCCTTTTTTCACCCCAAAATCATCTCGATCATTTTTCGCAAGAAAGTTGGGTTTTCATGGATTTTTCAATTGCCGCCATCCTTGCACAAGATGGCATCACCAATGGCGCTATCTATGCGCTATTGGCGCTGGCGCTGGTGCTGGTGTTTTCCGTTACCCGGATTATTTTTATTCCCCAGGGAGAGTTCGTCGCATTCGGCGCATTGACTCTGGCGGCAGTGCAGTCCGGCAAATTTCCGCAATCGGCCAGCCTGCTGTTGGCATTTGGCTTGCTCAGCCTGCTGAAAGAAATTTACGCTCTGTTTCGTCAAGGTCAGATACATGGCGGTCGCAATAAGGCTTTGTTGATGGCCTTTGCCAGACTATTTTTGGCACCGCTGGCCGTGTGGCTGCTGGCGCGCAATGTTCCTGCGCAGAACTGGCCCTTGTTCGCGCAAGTGCTGCTGGCTTTGGCGATCGTGATCCCTATGGGGCCGATGCTGTATCGCCTGGCGTATCAGCCTCTGGCTGAGGCCAGTACGCTGGTTTTGTTGATTGTGTCGGTCGGTGTGCATTTTGCGCTGACGGGGCTGGGCTTGGTCATGTTTGGCGCGGAAGGATCGCGCACAACGGCCTTCTCGGATGCCAGGATAGAGCTCGGCGCCATGATGATTTCCGGACAGAGTCTGGTCGTGATTGGTGTGTCCGCCGTATTAATTGCGACGCTGTATTTCTATTTTGAACGCAGCTTGTCCGGCAAGGCCTTACGTGCCACAGCGGTCAATCGTCTTGGTGCGCAACTGGTCGGCATCGGTACGACGCAGGCGGGGCGGCTGGCATTTACGCTTGCCGCTGCTATGGGGGCGTTGTGCGGAGTCCTGATCGCACCGATGACGACGGTGTATTACGACGGCGGATTTCTGATCGGGTTAAAAGGATTTGTCGGCGCGATTGTCGGCGGGCTGGTCAGTTATCCGGTCGCCGCTGCCGGCGCTTTGCTGGTGGGTTTGCTGGAGTCATATTCCTCGTTCTGGGCCAGTGCTTATAAAGAGGTGATTGTATTTACGCTGATTATTCCAGTGTTGCTATGGCGTTCACTGAGCAGCAAACACAGCGACGAGGATGAAGAATGATGAAGTCAGGTGTCAATAAAGGAATCCTGTTGCTGCTGGCAATAGTGATGGCGGTACCGGTATTGCCGGTACCCGAATTCTGGATCACGTTAGCCAACTATATCGGCATGTACGCCATCGTGGCGCTTGGTCTGGTATTACTGACCGGTGTCGGTGGATTAACTTCGTTCGGTCAGGCAGCGTTTGTCGGTCTGGGTGCGTATTCAACGGCTTATCTAAGCACTGCGCTCGGCTATTCTCCGTGGCTAGGCTTACTGGTCGGGCTGGGGATCACCATCGTCGCGGCCTTAGCCATAGGCATGATCACCATGCGCTTATCCGGGCATTATCTGCCTCTGGGAACGATTGCCTGGGGTTTATCTTTGTATTTCCTGTTCGGGAATCTGGAGTTCCTCGGGAAGTACGACGGTATCAACGGCATTCCGCCGATATCCTTGTTTGCTTTTGAATTCGAGAGCAGTCGTCGCATGTATGTGTTGATCTGGGTGATCTTGCTGCTGGCGATTCTAGCTGTGCAAAATCTTTTGCAGTCGCGACCCGGTCGCGCCATCCGCGCACTGAAAGGCGGCGGTGTGATGGCCGAAGCAATGGGCGTCAATACTGCGAGGATGAAGGTCATCATCTTTGTGATTGCCGCCATGCTGGCGAGCATCTCTGGATGGTTGTACGCACATTTGCAAAGAGCGGTGAACCCGACGCCGTTCGGCCTGAACGCCGGTATCGAATACCTGTTTATGGCCGTGGTTGGCGGCGCCGGGCACGTCTGGGGTGCTTTGCTGGGTTCGGCCTTGCTGACTTTGCTGAAGGATAAATTGCAAACCATTTTGCCGGTGTTGCTCGGTGCAAATGGCAATTTTGAAGTCATTGTTTTCGGCGTGTTGCTGGTGCTGTTGCTGCAACGCGCCCGGGATGGCGTCTGGCCTTACTTCGCCAGAATGATGGCGTGGCTTTTCGGAAAATGGATGCCGAAGGAAAAGGGCGTACAGATACAACCAGGCGCCGCTGCCTTGCCAGTGCGGCAAAAACCGGTCGCCAATACCGTCATTCTGGAAGTAGACAATGCGCGGAAACAGTTTGGCGGATTGGTGGCGGTCAACGATATGCAGTTTCAAGTCAGCGCCGGTCAGATTGTCGGCCTGATCGGACCGAACGGTGCGGGCAAATCGACGATGTTCAATCTGGTGACGGGCGTGCTGCCGCTGACCAGCGGAGCGATTCGTTTTTATCGCAATGGTCAGTTGCAAACGATCGACAATTTGCCCTCGCGTGAGATCGTCAAATTGGGGATAGGCCGCACGTTTCAGCATGTGCGCTTACTGGCGAGCATGAGCGTATTGGAAAACGTCGCGATTGGTGCGCATTTGCGTTCCAAAGGCGGCGATGTCGGTGAAGTCCTGGCGAGCATTTTCCGGCGTGATCGCAAGATAGAAAATGCGTTGTTGAACGAAGCCAGAATCCAGCTGGAAAGAGTCGGACTGGGACATCTGATGCACGAAGAAGCCGGCAGTCTGGCGCTGGGACAGCAACGCATACTGGAAATCGCCCGCGCGCTGTGTTGCGA
>JAGWUK010000339.1 GCA_028868455.1 Burkholderiales bacterium
TGGAAAAGGCATTGCAATTATTCTCTAAGAAAAACTTTCAGAGCACACATCACGCCGCGCCTGCAAATTGACAATTCTCGCGCTGCACCGAGACAAATTAAAACTGTCTATGTCGTACGCCGCAAAACGCGGCCACTCAGCGTGTGGCATAATTTCCGAGACGCAACAAGCTTGCTTCACTGGCGAATTCCAACTTCACGACACCCTGGCTTACTGACATGAAACTCTATCCCCTGTTTTTATTGATGGCGACCGCAACGGTTTTTAGCCCTGGCCCCGGTGTGGTGATGACGCTGACGAATGCGATGCGTTATGGCTTGCGCGGTACCTTTGGCGGCATCGTTGGGATTGCCTTTGGAGCGCTGGTCGTGGCGGCGATTTCGGCCACCAGCGTTGGCGTGATTCTGGCGACGTCGGCGGTGGCGTTTTCTGTGCTGAAGCTGGTCGGTGCGGCTTATCTGATTTTTCTGGGAGTGAAATTATGGCGGGCACCAGCTTTCCGTTTTACTGAAAAAGCGACGCATACGGCCAGTTTTCAGCGACGCTTTCTGGAAGGTGTGTCGCTGCAATTGACGAATCCCAAGGCGATTTTTTTCTTTCTGTCGATCTTTCCGCAATTCATCGATCCGAAGCTGAATTACGGTTTTCAATTTTCTGTTCTGGTGCTGACCTATAGCACGCTGATCATCCTGATCCACACCAGTTATGCCTTGTTTGCCGGTCGCGCGAAGGGCTGGCTGACATCGGAAAAAGGCAGTAAAACGGTGAACAAGGCGGGTGCGGCAACATTTATATTTTTTGGCGCAGCGCTGGCAACGGCGAAGCGCTAAACCTTAAGCGGTCAATCTTCAGTCAAATGGGGGAGATTCATATACTCCCCATTTTTTTCATAAAAAACACGCTAATGCGAAGGTATTTAGCAGGCTTTACAAAAATACTGACCCCAGTATTAGGATTTCATCCATTTCCGGCGACACATTTATTCGATCGGCAGGCCGCTGACGGGTTTGATTTCTTCCAGACAGATCATGGAGCGCAGCGATGCGACGCCGGAGACTTGCATCAGGGTGTCGGTCAAAAATTGCGACAGACTCTTGAGGTCTTTGGCAACGACTTTCAGGATGTAGTCAAAATCCCCGGAAATGGTATGACATTCGATGATGTTGGAAAAGGCCATCAGTTGCCGCTCCACATCGCGCACGTTACGAAACTGTTCACGGTCCAGCGACAGGTTCACAAAGGCCATCACGCCCAGTCCCAGCGCTTCCGGCGCGACTTGCGCGACATAACCGCGTATCACTTTTTGCTCTTCCAGCACGCGCACGCGACGCAGAGTCTGCGGTGCGGATAAATGGATCTGTTCTGCCAGGTTCAGGTTACTGATGCGGCCATCGGTTTGCAGGTGCCGCAAGATGCTGCGATCGTATGCGTCCATCTTCGCCTCATTTTTGAAAATTTTATGAAAAATCGCATTAATGCAATTTAAATTCTTAAATATCTAATTTAAGAAATTTAATTTCCAATTATCGCCAAATTCCACAGAATTAAGCAATCTAATTATCTCGCCGGCTGGCTACAATGAATACCAGAATACATTGCAAGAAACAGCAACAAGAGCTTGTTGCGAAATATGTCTGGTCACTTCAAGTCTATCGACCGGTGCGTAGCTGAAACAGCAGCGCCAGGAAAATTTCGCAAAGGCATCTCAACAATGTGTTCTTGGCTGGACAGGATGAACGAAAAATTGTCGCGACAATTTTTTCCACATGTCTCCTGTTCATATCGATAACTATCCGGAGAACATTATGGTGACCTTCATCGGCACACGAGAAATGCAAAACCACTTGAGTAAAGTCAGACTCGAAGATGCGATCACGCGTCTGGCAAGCATGATCAAGGACGATTATCTGCGCTGGCAGGCTTTTGACAAATGCGCGCGCGTCGCCAGTCATTCAGACGTCGGCGTGATTGAACTGATGCCGATTTCCGATGGGCGGCAATATTCGTTTAAGTATGTGAATGGTCACCCTAAAAATACGCAGGCCGGATTGCTGACCGTGACGGCGTTTGGCGTTCTGGCCGATGTGGATACCGGTTATCCACGCCTGTTGTCCGAGCTGACGATTACCACGGCCTTGCGCACAGCGGCGACTTCGGCACTGGCCGCCAGTTATCTGGCACGCCCCAGCAGCCGCACGATGGCGCTGATCGGCAATGGCGCACAGAGCGAATTTCAGGCGGTGGCATTTCATGCGATGCTGGGGATCGAAGAATTGCGCGTTTTTGATGTTGACCCTGCGGCGACTGATAAATTAATTCATAATCTGCGCCTGTATCCGAAGCTGCGTATTGTCCGCGCCAATTCGGTGGCGGACGCGGTCAAAGGCGCCGACATCATCACCACGATCACGGCAGACAAAGCCAATGCCACGATACTGACGCCAGAGATGATAGAACCAGGCATGCATCTCAACGCTGTTGGCGGCGATTGCCCTGGCAAAACCGAGTTGCACGCAGAAATATTGCGCAACGCGCGCGTCGTCGTAGAATATGAGCCGCAATCGCGTGTCGAAGGCGAAGTTCAGCAAATGCCCGCCGATTTTCCGGTCACAGAATTATGGAAAATACTGGAAGGCAGCGAGCAAGGCCGCATGAATGAAAAACAGGTCACTGTATTTGATTCTGTTGGCTTTGCGCTGGAAGATTTTTCCGCGATGCGTTATCTGGAAAAATATGTAATGCAAAAGAATTCTCCGCTCCTCGATCTGATCCCGGAGATGATGAATCCGAAAGATCTGTTTGGCATGGGAATGGCGAACGCCAGTGCACTCAATCCAGCCCGTGGCAATACAGAAATTGCGGTACCGATCAACGCCTGAAATAGTCCAAGTATTTAAAAAGAAGAATGAAAACCATTTCCTTAATTGGAGCGCCTACCGATGTAGGCGCCAGCGTCAGAGGCGCGGGCATGGGGCCCGACGCTTTGCGTGTAGCAGGTCTGAACGAAGCGCTGGAAGCGCGCCAGATGACCGTGATCGACCGTGGCAATTTGCACGGTCCGGCCAATCCGTGGCAGCAACCTGTCAACGGCCTGCGTCACCTGAAAGAAGCCATCGACTGGAACCAGGCGGTGTTTGATGCGGTCGATCTGGCCTTGCAAGCCGGTCAGATGCCGATGATGCTGGGTGGTGATCACTGCCTGGCAATTGGCTCCATCAGCGCCGTCGCCAAGCATTGCAAACGCATCGGCAAAAAACTGCGGGTGCTGTGGTTTGATGCGCATGCGGACAGCAATTTGTCCACCATCAGCCCGACCGGCAATATCCACGGTATGCCGGTCGCCTGTCTCATGGGACATGGCCCGCAAGAGCTGATCGGCTACGCGGGCCAGACCCCGGCAATGCTACCGAGCGAAATTCGTCTGATCGGCATACGCAGCGTTGACGCAGGCGAAAAACGCTTCATTCATGAAATGGGCATGCAAGTCTACGATATGCGTTACATCGATGAATTCGGCATGCGCAGCGCCATGACTGCCGCGCTGGAAGGCCTGGATGCCGACACGCATCTGCATGTGAGTTTTGACATGGATTGCCTTGATCCTGGTATTGCTCCCGGCGTTGGCACGGCGGTACTTGGCGGACCGACGTATCGCGAAGCGCAACTTTGCATGGAGATGATTGCGGATACCGGCCTCCTGGCATCGCTGGACGTCGTTGAGCTGAACCCGGCACTGGATGTCCGTAATCAGACGGCGATTCTGGCGGTCGATTTGATTGAAAGCCTGTTTGGTAAATCGACGCTGGTCAGGATGTAAAACCGAAGCATTCTATCGGTCGATGGCGATTGATTAAGCCATCTCGTTGCGTGGCTTCACTCCGCTGACGACAAAAAAGCCACAAGGCAATCTTGTGGCTTTTTTGTGCGGATACGCGAATGCACGAATGTACGAATGCGCAGATCCGTAACTACTGGTTGGCTTATCTCTTGGATGGCACGCCGGGGCCAGTCGGGTCACGCCGGTTTTCACCGCGTGTCGCCATTTTGGCGTCCATCTCTCTTTGCAGAATTTCGTTTTCACGACGGATTTTTTCGTTCACGCCAGCAACATAGACTTCAGTCGCTTTCTTCCATTCTTCCTGTTTCTTCAAAATGGCTTGTGTCTGGCTGTTGGCATCGGAGGCAATGGCGGAATAGGTTTTGTCCATCAGATTCATGGCACGCCCCATTTCCTGATCATTCATGATATTGCCGAGATCTTTTGGAATCGCTTTACCCGCTGGCAGTACGCCATTTAAATGCGTGACAAAGTCGTTATAGCATGCCAGCCAGGCGTTAATGCTGGCGGTGACTTGTTTGATTTCTTCGTTTGATTTAGAGACGTCCGGAATTGCGGGTTTGACGCAATGAAAATTGCTGAACTTGACATCGCCGCCATCG
>JAGWUK010000340.1 GCA_028868455.1 Burkholderiales bacterium
GGGAAGTCTGAAGCAAAAAAAATGGCATTGTCTGCGGGTTATTTGATCCGGTGGCTGCAAATTTTCTTTTGTGATTGGTGCAGGCGACTTCCTCAGTTCCGGATGGTTTGATTCAATGGCTAGCGCAATGAAGAAACCCACGAAAATCCTGACGCCTGCAACGGCAAAAAAGGCAGTTGTAAAAACATCGAAAGATGTTGTAGTAAAGGCCGCAACAATAGCAACAGGTAAGGCAGTAACTGGCACTGGTAAAGTCATTGCGAAAACTGCTCAGGGTAAAATTGCCAAGGCAGCCGTAGCCGAAAAAAACGCATCAAAAACGAAAATTACAGCGCAATCCACCGTTAAAAAAGGGGTTGCGAAAGATGTCAAAGAGCCTAAAGTGATAAAGGCTTCGACAGTCGTTGCAACAAAAAAAACAGCGGCGACACCGAGGACTGCATTGAAAATCGCAACAAAAGCCAAAGATGCAGAAATTAATAAGTCTTTAAAAACGCAAGCCGTAAAAGAAACGACGGTTAAAAAGGCAGCATCTGCAGCAAACAAGGAAGAAAAGGCTGCGCAGGCAGCGACTCATCTGGTAGTGAGTAAGCAAAAGAGTTTATCTGCAGGACGTTCTCCGGCAACTTTGGTAGCGTCAGCATCATCGAAAGCTTCTGTGACAATTAACAAACCCGATTCAAAGACAGTGACTAAGCCAACCAAGAATTCAGCGAAAGCTGCACCCGATGTGCAGGAAATCAAATCCGGCTCAGCGCCGACTGTTAGTCAGACGACAGATGCTGCCGTGCTTGCAGCTATTGACACGTCTGGCTATGTTTTGCCTGGAGTGAAAGTCCCGGGGCGTCGTGGGCGGAAGCCGAAAGAATACCAGCCTGAAAACGAAGAAATCGCTGCATTGAATGCCGTAGAGCGCGCGGAAATGAAGGCGATTGATAAGGCTAAAGCAAAAGACAGGAAAGCCAAAGAAAAAGCATTGCTGAAAGATGCATTTTCATCAGATCCTGAAGCGACGGAAGAAGAGTTGGAACGTCGTCGTCAAAAGTTGAAGACGCTGATTAAATTAGGTAAAGACAGAGGCTATCTGACCTTTGCTGAAATCAATGATCACCTTCCTGAGAATGTGGTAGATCCGGAAGCGATAGAAGGCATTATCGGGACATTTAACGATATGGGTGTTGCTGTTTATGAGCAAGCACCAGATGCTGAAACACTATTGTTATCTGATAACGTTGTGACCGTTACGACGGATGATGACGAAGTCGAAGCTGCAGCTGAAGCTGCTTTATCGACGGTAGATTCCGATTTTGGCCGCACGACGGATCCGGTACGTATGTATATGCGTGAAATGGGATCGGTTGAGTTGCTGACGCGCGAGGGCGAAATTGTCATCGCGAAAAAAATCGAAGAAGGTCTGAAAGACATGATTCAGGCTATTTCAGCCTGTCCTACGACTATTGCTGAAATCTTGGCCGCTGCGGACAGGATTGCTGCTGATGAAATAAAAATTGACGAAATCGTTGATGGACTTGTCGATCCAAACGCTTCAGAGGAGTCAGCTCCTGTTGTCGTTGCTCCCGCTGTAGAAGAAGACTCTGATGATGAAGAGTCTGACGACGAGGAAGAGGATGAAGAAGACGATGACGGTGGCGCAGCCGGAGCGGCAGCGATCTCAGCCGAACAGCTGGAACAACTGAAGCGTGACGGCCTGGCAAAATTCGAGGTTATTGCTTCTAATTTCGAAAAAATGCGTCGGTCCTTTGAAAAGGAAGGCTACAAATCGAAACCCTATGTCAAAGCGCAGGAAGCTATTTCGAACGAGCTGTTAGGCATTCGCTTTACGGCCAAAGTTGTGGAAAAACTTTGTGACACTTTACGTGGGCAGGTCGATGAAGTCCGTCACGTAGAAAAACAAATTCTTGACGTAGTGGTTAATCGTTGTGGTATGCCAAGAACGCATTTCATTAAAGTCTTCCCTGGTAATGAAACGAATCTGGCCTGGGTTGAGGGCGAAGTGAATGCTGGGCATTCCTATAGCGCCATTTTGGGACGTAATATCCCGTCTGTCCAGCAATTGCAGCAAAAACTGATTGATTTGCAAGCACGCGTAGTTTTACCTTTGCCTGATCTCCGTGAGATCAATAAACGAATGTCTGCAGGTGAAATGAAGGCACGCCGGGCCAAACGTGAGATGACTGAAGCAAACTTGCGTCTGGTGATTTCCATCGCTAAAAAATACACGAATCGCGGTTTACAATTCCTGGATTTGATCCAGGAGGGAAATATCGGCTTGATGAAAGCGGTCGATAAATTTGAATATCGTCGCGGCTATAAATTTTCCACATATGCAACATGGTGGATTCGTCAGGCGATTACTCGTTCCATTGCTGATCAGGCGCGCACTATCCGTATTCCCGTGCACATGATAGAAACGATCAATAAAATGAATCGTATCTCTCGCCAGATTTTGCAGGAAACAGGTGTGGAGCCGGATCCGGCAACACTGGCAATAAAAATGGAAATGCCGGAAGATAAAATCCGCAAGATCATGAAAATTGCCAAAGAGCCGATCTCGATGGAAACACCAATCGGCGACGATGACGATTCGCATTTAGGTGATTTTATCGAAGACAATCATACACTTGCGCCTGCTGACGCGGCTTTGCATGCGTCGATGCGCAATGTCGTGAAAGACGTGCTGGATTCTTTGACGCCAAGAGAAGCAAAAGTATTGCGTATGCGTTTTGGCGTAGAAATGTCGACCGATCATACCCTGGAAGAAGTTGGTAAACAGTTCGATGTCACTCGTGAACGAATTCGTCAGATAGAAGCGAAAGCGTTGCGAAAATTACGTCATCCATCGCGCTCCGATAAGCTGAAGAGCTTCCTCGAAGGTAATTAATGTTATACAATGGGCGCCGGTTTTTTCGGTGTCCGTTTCTATGCAGCGTAATTTTTTGCGCTGTATTTTGCAGGCGGGTAGCATCAGACTTTCCCTGCAAAACCTGACGTATTTTTCCAACCCTGGATTAACCTCAGATTAAGGCAGGCGAAGCTTGCAGAAAGAATTGGGCCTCTAGCTCATGCTGGTTAGAGCAGCGGACTCATAATCCGTTGGTGCCGTGTTCGACTCACGGGAGGCCCACCAATCATCATGACTGAAATTAAGTCCCCCGTTATTTCCCATTCCGAACAAGCTACCGAACAGGTCAGGTTCGAAGACTTTGGTTTGTCGCCCGATATTTTGCGCGCCTTATCCGATCAAGGCTATGTCCATCCAACACCGATTCAGTCACAAGCTATTCCGGTTGTATTGCAAGGACGTGATGTCATGGGCGCTGCTCAGACTGGCACCGGTAAAACGGCAGGATTTTCACTGCCAATTATTCAGCGCTTGTTGGCGCATGCAAATACCAGTGCCTCACCCGCCCGCCATCCCGTCCGCGCTTTGATATTGACACCGACACGTGAACTGGCTGATCAGGTCGCAGATAACGTCAAAGCCTATTCCAGGCATACGCCGTTGCGATCGACGGTCGTGTTTGGTGGCGTTGACATGACGCCGCAAACGGCAATTTTACGTTCCGGCGTGGAAATTGTTATCGCGACGCCTGGGCGCTTGCTTGATCACGTGCAGCAGAAATCAATCAATCTGTCGCAAACCCAAATTTTGGTGATGGATGAAGCAGATCGCATGCTGGACATGGGATTTTTGCCTGATCTTCAGCGCATCATTAATTTATTGCCAAAGCAGAGACAGAATCTGATGTTTTCCGCGACATTTTCTCCGGAAATCAAAAAACTTGCGTCCAGTTTCTTAACCAATCCAGAAACGATCGAAGTTGCGCGCAGTAACGCCACTGCAGATAATGTTACGCAGATTTTGTATAAAGTGTCTGATGACGAAAAACGGGATGCCGTGTCGTTTATTATCCGTGAACGGGGTTTGAAACAAGTCATCGTATTTTCCAACACGAAAATTGGTGCTTCTCGATTGGCTGTGCATTTGGTCAAACAAGGGGTAAAAGCATCGGCCATTCATGGCGATAAATCACAAGCCGAAAGAATGGCTGCCTTGGACGCGTTCAAGCGTGGTGAGGTTGAGGTTTTGGTCGCGACGGATGTGGCCGCACGTGGATTAGACATTGCAGAATTACCGTGCGTGATTAACTTTGATCTTCCTTATAACGCCGAAGACTACGTGCATAGGATTGGCCGTACTGGCCGTGCAGGAGCAAAGGGTGATGCAATTTCCCTGCACACAGATCAAGACGAGCGCTTGCTTGCTGATATAGAGAAGCTGATCAAGCAAAAAATTGTGCGTTTGCATTTATCTGGATTTGTAGCGACGTCGGTGCACTCGCATGAGCTTCGTACCAGATCAACACCTCGTGAACGGACGGAGCCTCCG
>JAGWUK010000341.1 GCA_028868455.1 Burkholderiales bacterium
AACCAGAATACTTCCCAACAATCAGGAGACAACATGAGCACATTCATTAACCAACAATACCGGCTGGCAGCGCGCCCTGTTGGCAACCCGAAACACAGCGACTGGAATTTCACCAGCGAACCTGTCCGTGACATTACGGATGGCGAAATTATCGTCCAGACTATTTACATTTCGCTCGACCCGGCAATGCGCGGATGGATGAACGATGGCAAATCCTATATTCGCCCGGTAGCGATTAATGAAGTCATGCGAGCCGGTGGCATAGGCAAGATCATTGCATCCAAATCGCCCAAATTTGCCGTTGGCGATTACGTGTCCGGCGGAACAGGCGTGCAACAATACTGGGTCGGTGCCGCCGATGATAAAACCGCAGGATTCTACAAAGTAGATCCTCGCGTGGCGCCCTTACCCAAATTCCTGAATGCGCTGGGCATGCCTGGCATGACGGCCTACTTCGGCTTGCTCGATGTCGGGCAGCCCAAGGCTGGTGAAACCGTCGTGGTCTCCGGTGCGGCAGGTGCAGTCGGACAAACCGTAGGCCAGGTCGCCAAACAAAAAGGATGCCGTGTCGTGGGCATTGCTGGCGGCAAAGAAAAATGCGATTTCGTTGTCAACGAACTCGGGTTTGACGCCTGCATCGATTACAAAAATGGCTCGGTACGCGATGGCTTGAAAGAGCATTGTCCAAACGGAGTCGACATTTATTTCGACAACGTGGGCGGCGATATTCTCGATACGGTACTGACGCGTATCAATATGAAGGCACGCATCATCATTTGCGGTGCTATTTCCCAATACAACAACACAACACCAGTGAAGGGGCCGGCCAATTATTTATCTTTGCTGGTCAATCGTGCACGCATGGAAGGCATCGTGGTGTTCGACTACGCGGCCCGTTATGGCGAAGCCGTCGCCGAAATGGGAAAATGGATGTCGGAAGGCAAATTCCAGACGCGCGAAGATATCGTAAAAGGCATAGAAACTTTCCCTGATACTTTGATGATGCTATTTGAAGGAAAGAATTTCGGAAAGCTGATCATGCAAGTCAGCGAAGAATAATGACGCAAAACAAGCTGCGCGCCAACCATCAACGAAAATCGTCGCAATTGGCACGCTGAAAAAAGCAGCACAGTGGGCTGCTTTTTTTACGCGCCTACGACGGCAACCAGGCGCGCAACCAGTTCAGGCCAGCGGATGTACCCGCCTTAGGCCGGTACTCGCATCCGACCCATCCCTGATAGCCGAGCGTATCAATCAGATTAAACAGATAGGAATAATTCAGCTCCCCGCTATCCGGCTCCTGTCTGTCGGGAACCCCGGCAATCTGCATGTGGCCGATTCCCGCATGAGGACGTTTCAAATCATGTCGCAGCCTGGTAGCGATATCTCCCTCCATGATCTGGCAATGGTAGATATCGAACTGCACCTGCAGATTCTCCACGCCAATTTCCGCACAAATTTCTTGTGCGTCGTCCTGGAAATTCAAAAAATACCCGGGCATATCACGCGTATTAATTGGTTCAATCAACACATTGATACCTTCACGCGCAGCCAGCAATGCTGCATATGCCAGATTTTTCAGATAAATTGCCCGGTGCCGTGGCCGGTCTTCTTCGGTCGCCAGCAGCCCAGCCATCACATGCAGTCTGGTATTGCCAAGCACGCGTGCATATTCCAATGCCTGATCGAAAGAACGTTTAAATTCATCCTCACGTCCCGGCAACGAAGCAATCCCGCGCTCACCGTCTTGCCAATTGCCCGGGGGCGCATTAAACAGCACCTGCCGCAGCCCATTATCTGCAAGTAAATGCTGTAATTGCGCCGCCGGATAATCGTAAGGAAACAAATATTCCACAGCGTCAAATCCGTCTTTTGCAGCGGCAGAAAAACGATCAGCAAACGCGACCTCGTTGTACATCATGCTCAGGTTAGCAGCAAATTTTGGCATTTTCTGTCCTTATCTTTTCGCATAACGCTGCGCCATGACAGCACACACCATCAATTGCAACTGATGGAACAGCATCAATGGCAACAGCACCATCCCGACGGAACCACTGGCAAACAGCACCTTTGCCATCGGCACTCCGCTGGCCAGACTCTTCTTCGAACCACAAAAGAAGATAGTGATTTCATCTTCTTTACTAAACCCGAAACGGCGGCTGGCAAAAGTAATCAATACCATAATGATAGCCAGCATCACGCCGCTGATCACCAATAGACTCAGCAGCATCAATGGCGGCAATTGATGCCATAAGCCTTGTACAACGGCTTCACTGAAAGCGACATACACCACCAGCAAAATCGAACTTTGATCAACCATTTTCAACGTGCTCGCCCTTTTCTCAGTCCAAGCCTGCAGCCAAGGTCGTAAAATTTGTCCTGCAACAAACGGCAACAATAATTGATAAACAATTTTCAACATTGCATCCAACGAGGAATGATGTTCGCCCTGAACCACGATCACCAGACTCACCAGCAAGGGAGTCAAAAAAAGACCAATCAAATTACTGGCCGACGCGCTGCACACTGCAGCCGGCACATTGCCACGCGCCACAGCGGTAAACGCAATAGACGATTGTACGGTTGAAGGCAAAACGCACAAAAATAAAATTCCAACGTATAGCTCAGGCGTAACCAGATGCAACAACACTGGTTTCAGCGTTACGCCCAGCAAAGGAAACACCGCAAACGTCACTGTCAGCACCAATAAATGCAACCGCCAGTGCGTAATACCCGCGATGACCGCTTCACGCGACAAGCGCGCACCGTGCATAAAAAAAAGCAAAGCGATCATTCCGGTCGACAAATAATCGAATGCTGTTGCAGCCTGTCCTTTCGCGGGAAAAATACTGGCCAGCAAAACGACGGACAGCAATAGCAAAGTCATGTTATCGGGTAAAAAACGTGGGCGTTTCATAAGTGATTGTGAAAATGATCGTCAGACGATTGTACTTGAATTGGCGCACGCCAAAGCTTGCTTGACTTGACAAAACAACGATGAAATCTTTGCATTCCATCCGTGCCATTTGAGGTCGTATTAGCCACTCCTCACCCGCTAAGAATGCTCACTCTCCCTGCCCCCCCCCTCAAGCCGCAAAACCCGGCAGTAAGGAATCACGCCAGCAAAATCTTGTTGTCTGCAATCATTTTTTTGCACCGCATCAACATAAAATTCCGCATTTTGCCCATGTCAGCGATATAAAAAGGAAAAATCTTTTCTATTCACATAGTTTTTTGAGAACTTTCATTGCAAAATGTGGACGAAGTGAGAGATGGCAGCGGATGCAAAGAGAACAAATCGATAAGCGTCCCTCATCGTCATCTTCATATCTCAACATTCACCCTGAAATTGGAAACCATGCCATGCAGAAATATCTTGTCCGCAGCCTGATTGCCGTCAGCCTTAGCATCCCCGCCATTTCATTTGGCGCCAACGTCAATGACGTGGAAGCGCAACGCTGGAATCTCAAAGACTTGTATCCCAGCGCCGCAGAATGGGACAAAGATGCCAGCCATCTGGAGCAACAGCTGACGCAATTCGGTACTTGCAGCACACATTTGTCCGATAGCGTACAGCGCTTCAAATCCTGCATGGACCTGGATGCCGACATCCTCAAACGTTACGCACGCCTGTCCACCTATGCATCGCAATTCCGCGATCAGGATACGGGAGAAAACGCAGGACAAGACCTGTATCAACGCGCCGACATTCTGGGCAGCAAGCTGGAATCCTCGACCTCTTTCCTGCGTCCGGAAATTCTGTCCATCGGTGACAAAAAAATCCAGACTTATCTGAAACAGGACAAATCCTTAGCTATCTACGCACATCCTCTGGATGACATTCTGCGCAGTGCCAGCCACACACTGGATAAAGAAGGCGAAGAATTAATTGCAAGTTTCGGCATGGCGACCAACACTGCGGGTGCGGTGTATTCCACTTTATCGAATGCCGACATGCCGTGGCCGAAAGTTAAACTGTCGACCGGAGAAGAAGTCGTCATTGATCAATCTGCTTACACCAAATATCGCGCCGCGCCGAATCGTGCCGACCGCAAGCTGGTGTTCGATGCTTTCTGGGGAAAATGGAAAGAATTTGAACGCACATACGGCGTGACCTTTTACGAACAACTGAAACGTGACGCCGTCTATGCAAAAGTGCGCCATTATCCGGATTCACTGACGCAGGCACTCGACGGCAACAAATTGCCGCGCGGCGTATACGACACGCTGGTATCGCAAACACAGGCCAATTTGCCAACTTTGCACCGATATTTCAAACTGCGCGCCAAGATGTTGGGCGTCAAGGAACTGCGTTACTACGATATTTATCCACCATTGGTCACCAGCGATCTCAAATATCCGATCACAGAAGGTGTCAAGCTGATGCTGGATTCAGTCAAACCTTTGG
>JAGWUK010000342.1 GCA_028868455.1 Burkholderiales bacterium
CACAGCTTGTTGCAGAAATTGCGATAGCCTTCGCAGCGACCCAGATCGAAATTGATGTTGCGCCCCAGCGAAGCATAGCTGGCCATCGTGAAGCGCAGCGCATCTGTACCGTAAGCGGGAATCCCGTCAGCAAATTCTTTGCGCGTGGCTTTTTCTATCGACGCTGCCTGCTTGGGATTCATCAGGCCGGCCGTGCGCTTGGCAACCAGATCATCCACTTTGATGCCATCGATCAGATCGATAGGGTCGAGCGTATTACCTTTGGATTTGGACATTTTCTGGCCGCTGGAATCGCGCACCAGACCGTGTACATAGACTGTGTCGAACGGCACTTTGCCAGTGAAATGCGTGGTCATCATGACCATGCGTGCAACCCAGAAGAAAATGATATCGAAGCCGGTCACCAGCACTGACGAAGGCAGGAAGTGTTTGATATCCGGCGTTTCTTCAGGCCAGCCCATTGTCGAGAAAGGTACCAGTGCAGAAGAGAACCAGGTATCGAGCACGTCATCATCACGCTTCAGTGCGCCGGTATAGCCGGCCGCCGCAGCCTTCGTCCTGGCTTCGGCTTCAGTGCGGGCGACGTAGATTTCACCGTTGTCGCCGTACCAGGCAGGAATCTGATGACCCCACCATAATTGACGAGAAATACACCAGTCCTGAATATTATTGAGCCACTGGTTATAGGTATTGGTCCAGTTTTCCGGTACGAACCTGATTTCGCCGTTCGCAACTTTTTCGAGCGCGACTTCGGCGATCGATTTGCCCGGGAAATGCGTGCCTTCCGGTGCGGGTTTGCTCATTGCCATGAACCATTGATCGGTCAGCATCGGTTCAATCACAACGTTGGTACGGTCGCCGCGCGGCACCATCAATTTGTGCGGTTTAACGGACTCGAGCAAGCCTTGTGCATCCAGATCGGCAACGATTTGCTTACGGGCGACGAAACGATCCAGGCCTTGATATGCGGCTGGCGCATTGTCATTGATCTTCGCGTCCAGTGTCAGGATGCTGATTTTTTCAAGGTTGTGGCGCTGGCCGACCGCGTAATCGTTGAAGTCATGCGCTGGCGTGATTTTCACGCAGCCGGTGCCGAATTCTTTATCGACATAGCTGTCGGCGATGACCGGAATTTTCCTGTCGGTCAGTGGCAGTTTCAGCATTTTGCCGACCAGATGGATATAGCGTTCGTCCGTCGGATCAACAGCGACAGCAACGTCGCCCAGCAAGGTTTCTGGACGGGTTGTGGCAACGACTAAGAAATTGCGCTCTTCCCATTCGGTCGCCTTGCCTGTTTCATCAAATGCGATCGGGAATTGATAGGTCGAATTGTCTGCCAACGGATAGCGGATATACCACATCGAACCGTCTTCTTCTTCCGATACCACTTCCAGATCCGAGACTGCGGTGCCCAGTACCGGATCCCAGTTCACCAGACGTTTGCCGCGATAGATCAGGCCTTGTTCCACCAGACGCACGAATACTTCGGTGACGGACTTGGAGCGCTCTGCATCCATCGTGAAATATTCACGATCCCAGTCAGCGGACGCGCCCATGCGACGCATCTGGCCGGTAATGGTTGAGCCGGATTTTTCTTTCCACTCCCAGACTTTTTCGAGGAATTTTTCACGGCCAAGGTCGTGGCGCGAAATTTTTTGTGCGTCCAGCTGGCGCTCGACCACGATTTGTGTCGCGATGCCGGCATGATCGGTGCCGGGTATCCAGGCGGTGTTGTAACCGCGCATGCGATAGTAACGTGTCAGGCCATCCATGATGGTCTGGTTGAACGCGTGCCCCATGTGCAGGGTGCCGGTCACGTTTGGCGGTGGCAATTGTATCGAGAACGAGGGTTTGCCATCGTCCATGCTGGCCGCGAAGTATCCGCGCTGTTCCCATTCGGAACGCCATTGTTGTTCGATTTCTGCTGGTTCGAAAGACTTCGCTAATTCCATGATTGTCTGTTAGTAGTGTGCTAAACCCTTGATTATAAATGACAGAATCGCCTGACGAAGCTTAATCGGCCGGATTCGCAGAAAAACTTGCTGGCCCCTGAAGACAGGCTCGCATTGCCACAGACGACTTGTGGAACGGTTTGTATTGTCATCCTCACTACACCTTGTTGCCGCAATTGTGCGTCAGACCTGTGAAAGTTCGGATTTTCGTTTAAAAAATATTTTTCTTTCAGAATCTGCTGGTGTAGTGTTCAGGAATCACTGCAAATTTTTTGCGCGCGCGACTTCGATAGTCCTGAAACACACTGAACGGCCAAAAGCCATTATGTCCATGAAATTGACCGCAACAATCTGGCGCGCATGTCTGAGTTTTCTACTATGTCTGCTGCTGGGCTATCTTCCCGTACAGGCGAGTGAGACGAAAGAACTGACAAAGCTTGCCGAAATACTTACTTTATCTGATAACAATAACGCGGAAGCCTTGCGACAACTGGAGGCGTTCAAACAGGCGTTACCGGCGGATACCAGCTATGCCGTGCGCATAGAAACGCTCAAGACACTGGTCAGCCTGTATTACGATGCGGGCAAAATCAAATCTTCCGATGCGGCTGTCGCCGAGCTTTTGCAGTTGGCTGAAGAGCATGGCGACAAGGACGGAGTCGCCATTGCCAGAATTGCTGCAAGTTACAAGGCGATCGATGATGGCAAAATGGACCTGGCCTTCCGGCAACTGCAGCAAGTCAGGGATAGCGTCCAAAACAATCAAAATCCGGAAGTGCAGATGCGCCTGCACAGCGCGTTAGGTTCAGCGTATTACGTCATCGCCGATTTCGAGCCTTCGCTGAAGCATTATCTGGAAGCGCTGCATTTTGCCGAACAATTACCGAAACGACGCATAGAAAATACCTTGCGCAGGCTTGATTCCGTGGCCAAGTTGTACACGGTGATGAAGGACCCGGAAAAGTCGATGGCGACGATTCATCAGGCTCTGAGTCTGGCGCCACAGGCACATTTGCCAAAAACGCTGGCTTCTCTCAGTATCAGCGAAGGAATTGCCTTGTCGACGCTGGGGCGCGATGACGAGGCACTGGTGGCCTATCAGCGTGCCTTGAAAATAGGAATCGATGCCGGTTTGCCAAATACCGAAGTCTATGCGCTGATTAATATTGCCGATCATTACCTGATCAAAAAAGATTTCATCAAAGCCGAGCAGTATTCGCGTCTGGCCATGGCCAGGGCGGAGCAGACCGACGATGTGCGTTCGATTGCCATCGGCAAAGTCAATCTGGGATTCGCCTTGGGTGGGCAAGGGAAAATCGCCCCGGCGGTGGAGCTCATTAACGCCGTCATCAAGGAACTCAAGGCTTCCGACGCCAAGGCCGACGCCGAAGGTGTGATTGGCGAACTGGCGAATATGTACGAACGTGCCGGCATGTACAAGGAAGCACTGGCAACGCTGCGGCAACAGCAGTCGCTCAGCGACGAATTATTCCGCTCGGACAGAGCGAAAGCCGTAACGATGATGCAGGAGCAATTCAACGCCAAACAAAGGGAAAAACAGATTGAATTGCTGGCCAAAGAAAATGCGCTGAAAGACGCCGATATCCGCAACCGTCGCCTGCAGCTGATTATCAGTCTGCTGGCGGCCACGATCACGGTATTGGCCGGTGTCTTCATCCTGTTGTTGTATCACCGCGTTCGCAAGACAAATTTGCAATTGCAGGAGGTAAATTCGCAACTGGCGTTTCACGCCGTGCGCGATCCGCTGACAGGTTTGTATAACCGCCGGTCTTTTGTTGATTTGATGAATGTCCGCACAACTCAGGCGGAAATCGAACGCAGGGCGCAGGGAGAGAATAATCCGGATTGCCTGATCCTGATGGACATCGACCATTTCAAGCAAATCAACGACACCTGGGGCCATGTCGCCGGCGACAGTGTCTTAAAGGAAATCGCCGTGCGCCTGAAAAACGCCGTGCGCGATACCGACATGGTGCTGCGTTGGGGAGGCGAAGAATTTCTTGTGTATTCACCGCAATCCAATCCGGCGCAGGTTTCCAGCCTGGTCGAACGTGTCTTGCGTGCCATCGGCGAGGTGCCGGTCACCGTTGGCGATGTGCAGATTCCGGTGACCGTGACGGCAGGTTTTGTCACCTTGCCTTTTTCTGATGTGCCAGAGAATGTGTGTGGCTGGGAAAAGGCTTTGCAGATTGCCGATATGGCGCTGTATCTGGGTAAAGCGCACGGGCGCAACCGTGCCTATGGCATTGCGCGATTGCTGGCACCGTATGAACAGGTAATGCCAGTGCTGGAGCGCGATTTGTCCGCAGCAATCAACGCAGGCATGGTAGCGCTGATCGAAGTGCAAGGGCCGGCAAGAGAATAGAACGCCACAGAAAGTATGGTCACTAAAAACGATGAACGTAACGGTGAAAACCACGTTGCCATCCATGC
>JAGWUK010000343.1 GCA_028868455.1 Burkholderiales bacterium
GTCTTGTCAGAACGCCACACTTCCGGCAGTTATCTGCAAGAACGTCTGCGTGAATTAGGCGTCAAAAAGTAAACCGCTTTATCCATGCGGGTTTTCAGGCATTTCTTCCCTGTAACCCGCATGTAGTATGCGCTTTCATTTTCTACATTCTGATGCAAGAAAATACGCATCTCTTTATCCCGACACCACACAATTGCGACCAGCATTTTTGGCCGCGTACAAAAACTGATCGGCCTCGGCACGTATGCCGTCCGGCGTCGCATCCGCTTTCAAGCCCGGTTTATATTCAGCTATCCCTATGCTGGCCGTGACGCTGATCGTTCCCGATGGCGTATGCAACGGCGTCAGCTCAAGTCTTGCACGGAGTCTTTCCATCGAAACCCTGGCATCGGCCGCGCTGGAATCAGGGAATAAAATCGCAAACTCTTCCCCGCCGAGACGGGCAACTTTATCAAAGCCACGCACATTTTCCTGCATGAGCGAAGCAAATTTTTCCAGAACAGCATCACCGGTCTGATGTCCGTAGACATCGTTGACATGCTTAAAAAAATCCAGGTCCAGCAAAGCAAGTGCGTAAGAACGACCGGTTCTCTGCGCGCGCTGATGTTCCTCCTGCAGCACAGGTAAAAACGCCGAACGATTGAGCAAATGCGTCAGTGCATCATATTCTGCCGCCAGCTTCCATTGCTGGCTTGAGGCATTCGCATCGCGCAATTGCTGATTGTGCAAAGCAACGCCGAGTATCGTGAATGTAATCGTACAAACAAACGATACCAGCATGAATTGCGCCTCGACCTGATTTGAACTTTGAAATGGTCCCAGCCTGTGTCCGGTCGCGGCAATGATGGCAATCATGCCGAATGTTAACGCCAGACATACGCCACTCAGACGTACATAGAACGCCAAGATCAAAAGCACAGGAAAAATGAAATAGATAAACCCCGGATAACCGTTGAATGCCAACGTCAGCAAAGCAGTGATGGCCAGCAACGCGATCAGGATGTTGATCCACTCAGCAGACTGCGGCATTTCCTCAGCCTGCCATGCCTGAAACAAGGGGAAAACCAATAGAATGCCAAGACTGTCGGCAACGATCAACATACGAATGAAATTGCCGGTCTCCGACCATTTGATATAGCCGTAAAAACCGAGGTTAAATCCGATGATCAAACTACTCATCAGCGTAGGAAGCAGACAGACAGCCATACCGAAACGCAGCAGATCGGTCGCACGGCGCAGGCCAGCAGGCAAAAACCGACGCATCAGTAACATGGCCGACATCCCTGCCAGCGCATCGGCAAACGCGTTGATCAGCGTGTGCAAAACCGCGTTGTCGAGACCGGCAGCAAGCATGCCTGGATAGTTCGCCATAAAACTGGCCAGAACAATCATCAGAAATCCCCATGTTCCGAAGCGCATGCATATGATCATGCCTATGCCTGACGCCAGCCACAGCAAAGTGATATTGCTTGGTTTTAAAGAAAACAAAGCCATACCTGTCCTGGCCGCAAGGTAATAGCTGACAACAGCTATCGCGATCCACAACACATTGACAGGATTGATCATGGAGAAAAGACGTGGATGATGCCTGTGCATAGTGGGGCGGCTTTAAATACGTTTGGGGCATGTGTCACTTTATTTGATAATACAATGTCGCCTATTTCAACGAAAGGGCAACATGCTTACTCAGGAACAATTACTTCAAGCTGCATTGACAGCAAGACAAGCCGCTTATGCGCCCTATTCAAAATTCAAGGTCGGTGCCGCCTTGCAAGCCAAAGATGGCAAAGTTTTTCATGGCTGCAATGTAGAAAATGCCTCGTATGGCCTGTGTAACTGCGCTGAACGTACCGCCTTGTTCAGTGCCGTGGCAGCCGGCTACCGTCCGGGAGATTTCGTTCGCATGGCCGTGGCTGGTGATACCGATGGCCCGATAGCACCTTGCGGTGCCTGCCGTCAGGTCATGCTGGAAATTGGTGGGCCAGAGCTGGAAGTCTTGCTGACCAATCTGAAAGGCGATGTCAAAACGACGACCGCGCTGGCTCAATTGCCGGATGCGTTTTATCTGAAGCCGGAAGAACTCTGATTGTTGGTAAAACCTATGCCGGCGATGACCATTTTTTGCGCATAGTCAGACAAAAAAATGGCGCCGATAAATACGTCAGCGCCATTTTTTCATTCTTGCCAGGAGGTCAATCCTGCGTCCCAATCGCTGCGTAAGGTGCAGAAACTGTCGGGTTCAGATCAACACGATTATTTGTAAATGCCGCCACACACCACGGTTTCATTTAAACGTTCGCAATACATCAGTTTCGGTTCGATTTTTTTAGTGACGGGATTTATGAATTTATATTCCTGCCAGAACGACGGTTTAGCTTTCGCCATGGTGACCCGTTCCTTCACAAATTCTTTGCCATCCACATCTCTCAATTCCATCAGATTTTTACCGACCATTTTCTTGTTGGCACCGTGCGCGCGCACCACGCCGTCCAAACCGTACACAACCAGGTATAAATCGCGATCAACAAATTGGGGGTCTTTGGCAATGATTTCTTCGTAAGCCTTGGCTTCACCGTTGGTCTTGATAAAGGCAACACCTTTCTTCACCATTGCCTCCGCTTCGGCTTTGTTCGCGCCACCTTCTGATGCAAACAATGGACCGGAAAAACACAAAATCGAAAAAAGTACAGCGCAACGATGAGGAGTTATTGAGCGTGTTGACATGGCATTTCCTTTTCAATCGATTTGGAAGAAAGAAGGACAGTACGTACAAAAGATCCGTAACGCCCAGGCATATTAACCCGACACATAGCCAATTTGTCATTAACTGCAAATAAGTCAATGTCAAAATGCAATCCACCATGTGCTGAGCAAACCCTGTCAGCTGCGCCTACGGCGAAAAATTGACTTGAATATTCTTTGTAATCTGTCCAAGATAACAACGCACAAAACGCAATGCAGGTAAGATCATTCCACTCACCCATACTTTGGAGACGCCATGCAGCATCAACAAGATTTTGACAGTCTGATCGGTAAATCCGGGCACGATCAAGGATTGAATCGCCGCACTTTCATCCAGGCCGCCATTGGTGCAGGCTTTGCTGCTGCGGCATTGCCCGTATGTGCGCAAACGATGATCAGTACCGATACCAAGGGATTGGATGCGGGCAGAATGATGCTTGAGATTCATGGGCAGCAAGTGCCCGTGTATCGCGCCCAGCCGGAAGGCAAAACCAATCTGCCGGTGATTCTGGTCGTCTCGGAAATTTTTGGCTTGCATGAACATATCGCCGACGTCGCCAGACGCTTTGCCAAGCTGGGTTATCTGGCGTTGGCGCCGGAATTATTTATACGTCAAGGCGACGCTGGCAAATACCCGACCGTGGCAGAACTGATCAAGGAAGTCGTCTCCAAAGTGCCGGATGCACAAGTCATGCAAGACCTGGATGCCGTCCTTGCCTGGGCTGAAAAAAATGGCGGAGATAGCAAACGCATCGGTATCACCGGATTTTGCTGGGGTGGCCGTATCACCTGGCTGTACGCAGAACATAATCCTTCAGTGAAAGCCGCTGTTGCCTGGTACGGGCGCCTGATCGGCGAACCGAATGCCTTGGCGCCCAGCAACCCTATCGATGGCGCCGCCAGTCTGCAGGTGCCGGTACTCGGTTTATATGGCGCAAAAGATCAGGGCATTTCTGCCGAATCCATAGAAAAAATGCAGGCCGCGCTTAGCAAAGGGCATAGCCAGTCAAGCTTTCATGTGTACGCCAACTCTGGCCACGCCTTCCATGCCGACTATCGTCCGAGTTATGTGGAAGCAGATGCCAAGGATGGCTGGCAACGTTGTCTGGCCTGGTTTTCATCGCATGGCGTGATCTGATCTGTACAACAATTGCTGCGCGTCATGCAGTATCGAAGAAGGGACCGCCTGTGCGCTGCTTACTCTCCGGATTCAAGCAGCGCCAGAATCTTGCTGGCTTTTTCAAAATGATCGAACTGCTGCGTGCTGATCCACCAGGTCGCCGCTTCCATCAGTAAAGCAGGATTGTCATTTTTGTTGGCGAAAAATGCATAAAACGAAAGCCCGACAGCATCGCCTTTCTGTGCAATTTTATGGCGACACACATCAATCATTTTTTGTTTTAATACCGAATTCATGAACCAGCCTTCATCATTTTAGTTTTCATCGACATCGACCCGGGTAAGGGACTACCGGGTTGATGAAAGGTATCCCGTCAGCAATGCACGTTCCCAATCCAGGCGTCCCCGCAGTCGTGCCAGTCTTGCCATTTCCCGACTGCCGGAGGGCACGGAAATCAGCGATACAATCCACTTGTGACCGAGCAATTCCACAATGGCATAACGCGCGTCCGGGGAGCCTGTTT
>JAGWUK010000005.1 GCA_028868455.1 Burkholderiales bacterium
GGCATCGCCTGCAAAGCCTTGCTGGATGCGGGCTCTGAGGCATGTCTGATCAGGATTCATCAGACATGCCCCACGGACCTCAGACCGGCAATTGTTTCACCGTGTTGCGATCCACGGTATTGGCTGCGCTAGCGCGTGAACTGGCGACCTTGCCAATGGTCGCAAAATGGCCTGCCAGCTTGAATTGACTGACCACCTGCTCCAGATGCGACGCCTGATTTTTCATGGATTCGGCCGCTGCGGCCGCTTCTTCCACCAGTGCGGCGTTTTGTTGCGTGACCTGATCCATCTGCACGATGGCGCGATTGATTTGCTCTATGCCTGTGGTTTGTTCGCTATTGGCCGAGGCAATTTCGCTGATGATGCTGGTCAGTTGCCGCACGCTGTTGAGTACTTCGTCCATTGTCGTCCCGGCCTGATCGACGAGTTTCGTTCCTGCGCCGACCTTTTCGACCGAATCGCCGATCAGGGTTTTGATTTCCTTGGCCGCGCTGGCGGAGCGTTGCGCCAGATTGCGTACTTCGGATGCCACAACGGCAAACCCGCGCCCCTGTTCACCGGCACGCGCCGCCTCCACAGCAGCATTCAGCGCCAGAATATTGGTCTGAAAAGCAATGCCGTCAATGACGCCGATGATATCGACAATCTTTTTGGACGAGTCATTGATGGAACTCATGGTATGAATCACTTCGCTGACGACCGTGCCGCCTTTGACCGCGACGTTCGACGCGACAACGGCCATCTGATTGGCCTGATGCGTATTGTCGGCATTATGCTTGACGGTGCCGGTCAGTTGTTCCATCGCGGCGGCAGTTTCTTCCAGCGAGCCAGCCTGTTCTTCGGTGCGCGCCGACAAATCCAGATTACCGGTCGCAATTTCTGCCGATGCGCCAGCGATGGTATTGGTACCGCCGCGGACTTCGCTGACGATTTGAATCAGGCTATCGTTCATGTCTTTCAAGGCTTGCAGCAATTGCCCGGTTTCGTCTTTGCCGCTCACTTCAACATGCGTGCTGAGATCGCCGGAGGCCACGGTCTTGGCGATCTGCACGGCGCGAAGCAAGGGAACGGTAATGCTGCGCATCAGGAAATAGGTCAGTATGGCACCCGCTGCCATCACGACCGCAATCACGATGACAGAAAGGAGATTGGCCTGACGATAGTTGGCTGCCTGCGCGTCTAAATCGGCTTTCATCATGCGATCAGACTGCGCCAGCACATAAGCGACAATCTGATTGATTTTTTCTGTCGGCGGCCGGTCCATGCCTTTGACCAGCTTATCGACGGTATGTGCACTGCTATCAACTGCCGAGTCATATTGCTTCAAGGCTTCCAGATATTTGCCCAGCAACTCCTGATGCGCTTTTTGCGCGTCGTCTGCCTGTTTGGTGTCGAGCCCCAAGGCGGCCAGCTGACCCTGCAATTTTTTGATGCCAGCCTGGGTTTCATCGCTCTTCTTCATGAAGGCAGCTTTGTATTTATCGAACGAAGCAGGATCGTTGCCGCGCAGCAGCGTGTCCTTCCATTCCTGCACCTGAATTTTGAAATCGACTTGTGCCTTGCGTGCCGTATCCACGGAATTTTCCAGCAAGGCCGCACGTGTCATGGCCTCGGTCATGCGGGCATCGCTGGTTCTTAAAGTCTGCCAGCCAAAGATGCCGACAATCAGGATAGACAGGAGTAAAAACCCCGCCAGCATTCCCAGACGCACACCAATTTTCAGATCATTGATTTTCATGACTTCCCTCGCAGAACGGTTAACTTCACGTAAACAGATCAAACCGGGACAGTCAGACAGTGTTCATTTCTCGGTGGAAACACAATTTATTATTTGCAGTGTTTCGCCAATTTTTTAGCGTGGGGACTGTAGCAAAATTGTTCCAGCAAGGCATAGTGACGAAGGCAGGACACATCGTACGACCAGGAGCGATAACGCAGCTGGGGCAGTTTTGCGTCAGTACTTAGAATTTCCGACTGTAAATGTATGTTAGTACATGGCAACTCCGTATTTGTTGAAAATTGTCACTTTTCCGAAAACCGTGACCAAAATCCGACACGGACACCGGGATCGCTGCGGCAACTGACCTGATGTTCCGTGTGCGGCCAGATGCAATGTGCCAAAGCCGGCACACGCCGCTTTGACACATCGCTGCATTGACCGGCGATCGTTTATAAGGCAGCGAAAAACGCCTTGCGTATCTGACGCCCACATTTGACTGATGCAGCGTAGGCCCCGGGTGTTTTATCGTGCCGCGAGACGATGCCGTAATATTTTTGGTCAGCAGAAATCCACGGATAAAACCCCCACTTTCCGGGGCTGGAGTACGCATCGATACTGCCGTTGCCATGTTCGGATTCCACCCAGTGGTTGTACGAATACGTCCAGGGCTCATTTAACACCACGATCGGTGAATACACGACCTGGCCGGGACAAGCAGACGGCAATGTACACACTGCATCGGCGCCCAGATGATTGCCGATAACGAGTTCCTTATTCATGATTTTGCGTAAAAACTGTGCATAGTCATTGGCCGATCCCATCATGCCGCCAGCCATCAAGGGATCGAGTCCCGCCATATTGAAGCCCTGGCTCAGGCCCAGTGTATTCTGGTATTCGCGATCGAGTTGCGCAGCACTGAAATTTGCCATTCCCATATCCTGCGCTGCCAATTTCTGGTCGTGACCGCTGTCGTAATCGAATTTACCGACTGTGGCCGGATCCGGCTGCGAAGTCTGACCAGGCGTTCCCGCCATACCCGCTATAAAGCAGGCGCCGATCGTCAACTTGCCGATACAGGCATTGTCATTGAGCCCCGTATAACCGGACATAAAACGCAGACCATCGCGCAAGGAAGCGTCATTCCGAACCTGATCCAAGCCTTTTTTCTCCAGCACATAAGCGCCGAAAATCCATTTCGATGCCGACGCAATATTGAAGATGCTGCTGGCGGTGACGCTACCCTGCCCTTGCGCACCGGAAGCCACCGGTGTGCCGCTGTTCGCTGTACCGATTTCCCAGTAAAAGTCTCCCAGCGTATCGACAGAACACAGCGGATCAGTCGCTGCCGCCTTGTTGGCCGCAGCAATTGCGGCACCCATACCGGATGCCGCCGTTCCCCCGGTAGTGCTGCCAGTCGTGCCGGTATTGGAGCCGGATGTCGTCGAGCCACCCTGCACTGGCGGTGAACTGGCGCCCGTTCCGGCAGCACCGCCACCACAGGCGCTCAAAAGACAACTCAATAACAATGCGCCGCTACCCGCCAAAAAAACCGATTCAGACCGCATGATCTTCTCCTTCGCATTTCGTCTTCATGCCGTACCTGCTGGCACGGTGCCTAACTCAGGTGTGCACTGTAACGATCAATTCTGTAATTTTTATGGAAGCGCGCGTAGCACCCGAACGCTGTGGCAAAATGTTTTTGTCCTCCTTACTTCTGTGTGTCATGCCTGCTACTTATTCTGTTTTGCTGGTTGAAGACGACCCCATGATCGCCCGCACGCTCAGCGTCGGTCTGCGTTACGAGGGATTCGCCCTGCATGTCGCCGCCAGCGTCAGCGAAGCTATGCAGCTATTGCAACAGCAGCATTTCGCATTGATGGTGCTGGATGTCGGTTTGCCGGATGGGGATGGCATCAGCCTGTGCAAAGCCTTGCGCGTACAGCATCCGGCTACGCCTATCCTGATGCTGTCGGCACGCACCGACGAAACCAGCGCCGTGGCAAGCATTGAAGGCGGCGCCGATGATTACGTCCGCAAACCCTGCGGCCTGCGCGAACTGAGCGCCCGCATGCAACGCCTGCTGGTCATGCGCCAGCCACAAACCGACGCAAGCGGTCTGTTGTCCTTTGGCGCAATCCAGATGGATCAGCAAAAGCATTGCGTGAGTGTCGCCGGCACGATCGTGCAATTAGGCAAAAAAGAATATGCGGTACTTTTTTTACTGATGCGCGCAGCAGGCAAGCCCATTACCCGCGAGCAGATCCTGAATCAGTTTGACGACGACAATGGCATTTATGATCGCACCATCGATTCGCATCTGAGCCATCTGCGCCGTAAACTCAAGGACGCGGGGGCAACGGAACGCATCGTCGCGATTT
The DNA here is from genome assembly GCA_028868455.1 of Burkholderiales bacterium. Taxonomy (GTDB): domain Bacteria; phylum Pseudomonadota; class Gammaproteobacteria; order Burkholderiales; family Burkholderiaceae_D; genus Undibacterium. Next base: position 4,099 of record JAGWUK010000005.1, read on the forward strand.
ACGGTGTCGGCTACAGACTGGAGGCAGCATGAGTCGTTCGCTGTGGTGGCGATTTTTTGGTATCAGCGTTTTTTTTGCGCTGGTGCTCAGCGCATTTTATTTGTTCATGATCAAGCAGCTCAGTGAACGCCCGGGCGATGAAGTCCAGCGCAGTATTTATCTGTTCATCACGCGCATGGTGGAAGAAAATGGCTACAGCGAAGGCCTGGCGCGGGTGCAATCCTATCGCGCCGAATCACCGGCCATGCCGCTGCAACTATGGATCGTCGACGGCAATAACCATGTACTGGCCAGCAGTGCCGATAGCGCGCCGCCCGCAGCCTTGCTCAGACGCGACAAACCTGTGCACATTCACGAAGTCGCCGCGCGGGGACATTTTTTTTCCGGCGGCGCCGCATCGGCGGTTGTGCGCTTGCAGGCAAGTGCGCCGCGTTATCTGCTGATCCGCAATCCCGGCACGACGGGGCGCGGCGCTGTCATGACCATGATCGTGCTGTTTATTGCCACGGTGGTCGGCGCAATTTTGCTGGGTCTGCTGTTGCTGACGCTGTATCTGCGCGGTCGTTCCAGCGAAGCCAGCAAAGTCATCAGGGATATGCAGGCGGGCAATCTCGCTGCACGTTTTTCGACCGACAAGCTGGACGCCATCGGCGGCCTGATGCTGCACTTTAATGCGATGGCCAATGAAATCCAAAGACTGGTCGGACGCCTGCAAACGATAGAGCGCACGCGACGCGAATTACTGCAGGAACTGGGCCACGATCTGCGAACGCCACTGACCAGTTTGCGTACGGCTATCGATACATTGACCGTTCACGGCAGCGCAATGGACGAAGCAGAACGCAAAGAACTGTTTACCGTCGTCAGCAGCGAGCTGGAATATTTCACGAAGCTGATTGACGACTTGTTTTTTATCGCCAGCATCGATGAACCAAGCTATCACGCACAAGCCGGCGAATTCGATCTTCTGGCCTTATTAAGAACAGAGACCAGCCACGCGCAGACCAGCCAGACCGCAACTGGAAAACAACTCCGTTTTGAACTCGATGACAGCGCCACCTCCGGATTCAACGGCCATATCTCCGGCGACGCATATCTGATTGCACGCCTGTTCCGCAATGTCTATGACAATGCGGCTCGCCATGCCAGCACCCGCGTGCGCACGCGCATACTGCCGCATGGAGATGCACTGGAGATCGTTATAGACGACGATGGCCAGGGTCTCTCTCCCGAAGCATTGCACCGCTTCGGCCTGCGCCGCGACCAGCGCATCCTCGCATCCGGCTCCCATGCCGCCGTATCGCTGGGACTGGGCTCAGTGATCATCAAAACGATCATCGAGCTGCACGGCGGTAGCCTGAAAATTACCAACGGCGATGCAGACAGCGATTTTCCCGGGATGCGATTACACCTGTATTTTCCAGCCCTAGTAAAATAAACAATCACGTCGGCGCCGCTGGCTCTCCCTTTGAAAGACCTCATTGATGATTACCTGTTATCTGCGTTATGTGGTTGACCCATTCAAACTCAAGGAATTTGAAATCTACGGAAAAATGTGGATACCGTTAGTGGAAAAATTTGGCGGTCAGCATCATGGTTATTTTTTACCGCATGAAGGTGCCAGCAATATTGCGCTGGCGATGTTTTCGTTCCCTTCGCTGGCGGCCTACGAAACCTACAGAAACGCCGCAGCCGATGACGCCGATTGTCAGGCAGCCATGCAGTATTATCAGGAAACCCAGTGCTTTCTGAGTTATGAACGCTCGTTTATGCGCCCGGTGTTTGCCTGACCATGACTGGCACCGATAAACGCCTGCACCGCAGACTGGCAAAAGCAGACGATCTGGATGCGGTCTTTGCTATTTACATGCATGAACAGGTCGTGCCTTACCTGGGCTACGACCCCATGCCGATCACAGCGTTTGCCGACATCTTTAATGAACTGGTCGCCAGCCGCAGCTTTTTTATTTATGAGGATGGCGCTCAGATTGCCGGTTTTTATAAGGCAACCCGTTATCCCGGACGTGCGCAGCATGTGGTGCAACTGGGTGCACTGGCCGTGCGACCCGACCTGCACGGCAGTGGTGTGGCACGGGCCATGATCGGCGATGCCATAGCCTGTCTGCGCATCGATGATGTCCGGCGCATCGAGTTGTATGTCGAAAGCGATAATCCGCGCGCAATACGCTTTTACGAAAGTCTGGGATTTCAAAAAGAAGCGCTCTTGCGCCAATTTTATAAGCGCGCCGATCAGGATCACTACATCGACGAACATGTCATGAGTCTGATTTTTGACGACAGCGTGTAGACGTGTCCATGTTGAATTCAAGCAGCAAAGGAAAGCAGAAAAATGGGATATCGTCCTTTAGCAAGTTATCAGGGTAGTTGTCATTGCGGTGCAATCCGGTTTGAAATTACAACAGATTTCCCGGAACTGACGATGTGCGACTGCTCTATTTGTCGCCGTAAAAATGCGCTGATGGTCAAAGTGCATGAGAGCCAGTTCACGTTGCTGTCCGGTGCGGACAGCCTGACGGAATACCAGTTCCACACGATGACTGCACGGCATTTTTTCTGCAAGGTGTGCGGTATTTACCCTTTCCACCGCAAACGTGTGACACCGGATCATTTTGGGATCAACGTGCTGTGCCTGCACGATTTTGATCCGGAAGGCATACCGGTACGACAAGCGATTGGTGCGGCGATGACATGAATAGGGCTTACGCAAAATTGTTTCAGCAAGGCATAGCGACGAAGGCAGTACATATCGTACGACTAGGAGCTATAACGCTGCTGGGGCGGTTTTGCGTAAGTCCTAATGAATAAATGAGCGATGCTCCCCCAGTTCTACAAACGCGCCGCTCAGGAATATTATGTCGATGAAGTGCTGATGAGTCTAATTACCTGAATTAATGCACAGATAAGTAGTTACAAAGCGTAAAACCGGTTCCTCTCAGGCAAGCATAAAAATATAATTTTATTAATTCTTATGCTTAAACAAGCCACATTGGAAAGGGAGGTTCATGATCGAATGCACATTCGAACTCAACAATAAGGCAATGAGCACATTAAAGTGTGGCGCAATTTCCTTTAGCGCATTTTCCGGTTTAGGATCCAAGGTCAACCAGAGAGCTTCCGTATGTATGGCAGGATCTGGTGCTATTCCACGTGGGACTTACTACATCTTTGATCGACAGTCTGGTGGCCTTTTGGGTTCATTACGTGACATGTTCAATGATCACTCAAATTGGTTTGCATTGTTGTATACAGACGATAACAAAATTGATGATGAAGCTTATTGCGATCATGTTATACGCGGTAACTTTCGACTACATCCAAAAGGTGTAGTGGGCATCAGTAAAGGTTGCATTACGATTGAGAGCAAAACAGATTTTCAAAAATTGAAGACGATGCTCAAGAGTTCGGCGCCAGTTTCTGTCCCGGGAAGTACGTTGAAAGCTTACGGGAAGGTCGTCGTAAGATGAAGCGAAGAGTCAATGCCATCGTGCTCTGCTTATGGATACTTATTGCCACGTTCATCGGTGCGCGGTTTTGGCTAAATAATCCAGACGACTTTCCCACCCTTCCTCAATCCGTAGCGCTCTGGCTGGTTGACATGTACGGCGCGCAAAACGCGGACGAAATCGCGGATCTGGAAATCTGGCTGGCCTTGTCCGTTTCTTTTTGTATCGTGTTACTGACGACATGGGGCGCCCGCAGGCTCTGGCGTCGGCTGAGACACGCAGCCTGAAGCATAGCAACCGGGACACACCTGTGTCAGGTGTCGCTGAGTGAAAAAAAATCCCTGCCGGTTTGTATCGCGGCAGGGATTTTTTTTGCTGTCTTACGCCAGATGCCTTAACTCTCTCAATGCCACCGAGACCGGCGCCAGGTCTGCGCCTTGGGCGCTGATCGTTGCCAGCAAATTGGTCAGACGCTCAATCGCCGCGGCATGTTGCGCGTGCCATGTCGCGATGTCTTCCTGGCGTGCCAACAAGCTGCGGGTGATCTGACTGGCGATGGAATACACGTCGTCGCGCGCGCTGCCGCGTGCCTGTGTTTGCCACAGGGTGTCTGTCGGCAGGCGATTAATCTGCGTGCGCCAGCCAGTCAGGCCCAGTTCCGTATCCACACCGAAATAGGCGCGCGCAGCCTGCTCCAATCCGGTATTTGTGCTTTGTGCCAGATCGACCAGATCCAGCGCCGGGAAGATGTATTCAAGTGCTGTCAGATTCTGTGCCAGCGTTGCTTCGACACCGGCGCTGATTAACACCTCGGCTTCGCGCTGCCAGTTCGCATGGGCGCTGGCTGGCAACCAGTCGTCGAGTTGCCAGCGCAATTCCCGCGCAGCCGGCTGGTAGCGTTGTATCAGGGTTGGCAAATCCGTACTTTGCGAACGTATCCTCAACATCCAGCGCGAAGCACGTTGCGCAATTGCGATCAATTTGGACAAGAGGTCCAGTTGCAGATTGGAGTCCACCACGTAATCAAGCGCATCAATCTGATCCCATAATGGTTCGAGATCAAAAATCTCGCGTGCCAATGTAAAGGCGCGGATCACATCGGCCGCCGTTGCTCCAGCTTCCGATGCAATGAAATTGACGAAGGTGGCACCAGCGCGATTCACGACTGTATTCGTAATAAACGTGGCGATGATTTCGCGTTTCAGTGGATGTGCCGTGATCGCATCGGCAAAGCGCTCAGACAAAACCTGTGGGAAATAAGCTTTCAGTGCGCGGCTGAAGAAAGGATCGTCAGGCAGATTGCTGGCGACCAGCTCATCAAACACCGACATTTTGGCATACGCCAATACGACTGCGCCTTCTGGCGCGGTCAAGCCCTGCTTGCGCCCCTTGCGATGGAAAATTTCTTCATCACTAGGCAGGTACTCAATGCTGCGGTTAAGGCGACCTTGTTTTTCCAGTGATTGCATCAGACGTTGCTGACCATCCAGCACATACAGCGGACGATGCGCTGCGATGTCCAGCGCCTGTGTCTGATAGTAATTGTCGGTCAGCACCAGATGTCCGACTTCATCCGTCATGGACGCCAGCAAATCATTGCGCTGCTTCAGCGTGAGGTCGCCAGCCTCGACGATGGCGCCGAGCAGAATCTTGATGTTCACTTCGTGATCCGAGCAATCCACGCCGGCAGAATTATCGATCGCGTCGGTGTAAATGCGTCCGCCATGCTGGGCAAATTCGATACGGCCATTTTGTGTACAGCCGAGATTGCCGCCTTCGGCCAGCACCTTGCAGCGCAGTTCGCTACCGTTGACGCGGAAGGCGTCGCCAGCTTTATCGCCGACCTGGGCATGGGTTTCAAAAGTCGCTTTTACGTAAGTACCAATCCCGCCGTTGTAGAGCAGATCAACGGGTGCCTGCAAGATCGCACGCAGCAATTCAACCGGAGCCAACTCTTCTGTTTCTATGCCTAAAACAGCGCGTGCTTCTGCACTGAGCTTGATGGATTTGGCGGTACGCGGATACACACCACCACCTTGCGAAATCAGCTTTTTATCGTAATCATCCCAGCTTGAACGCGGCAGATTGAACAGGCGCTGGCGTTCGGCAAACGATGCGGCCACATCCGGAGAAGGGTCGATGAAGATATGCCGATGATCGAAAGCCGCGACCAGTTTGATTTGCTCTGACAACAGCATGCCGTTGCCGAACACATCGCCCGACATATCGCCGATACCAGCGACAGTGAATGGCGTCGTTTGCGAATTCACGCCCATAGAACGGAAATGCCGCTTGACCGATTCCCACGCGCCACGCGCAGTGATACCCATTTTCTTGTGATCGTAACCGACCGAACCACCGGATGCGAAAGCGTCGCCCAGCCAGAAACCATAATCGGCTGAAACGCTGTTGGCGATATCCGAGAAAGTTGCCGTCCCTTTATCTGCGGCCACCACCAGATAGGGATCGTCGGGGTCGTGACGCACCACGCTGTGCGGCGGTACGACATTCCCTTTGACGATGTTGTCGGTCAGATCCAGCAGGCCGGACAGGAAAATCTTATAGCACGCTACGCCTTCGGCCTGATACGCTTCCCGGTCGCTGGCTGGTGGCGCGCTTTTCAATACAAAGCCCCCCTTGGAACCGACCGGGACGATCACTGTATTTTTTACCTGCTGCGCCTTGACCAGGCCGAGAATCTCGGTACGGAAATCTTCCCGACGATCGGACCAGCGCAAACCACCACGCGCTACTTTGCCACCGCGCAGATGCACGCCTTCGACACGCGGCGAATACACCCAGATTTCAAACAGGGGTTTGGGCTCAGGCACACCCGGCACTTCGCGTGGATTGAGTTTGAAACTCATGTAGGGCTTGTAAGCGCCGTCCGGCGTGGTTTGCCACAAATTGGTACGCAAGGTCGCCATAATCGTCGCAAAGAACTGACGCAGGATACGGTCTTCGTCGAGGCTGGCGACATTGGCCAGTTCGGCTTCCAGTTTTTCCTTGATGCTCTTTTGCGCGACTTCGCGATCGCCTGCAAAATCGGGTTTAAAGCGTGCGCCAAACAATTCAGCGATCAATTGCGTAATGACCGCATTTTTGTTTAATGCCGCTTCGATATAGGTCTGGCTATAGGCAAACCCCAGTTGCTTGAAATACCGTGTGCAGGCACGCAAAACAGCAATCGAGCGCGCATCCAGCATGGTGTTGAGCACCAGTCGATTCAAATCATCGCTTTCAACTTCACCTCGCCAGGCTTGCGAGAACAAGGCTTCAAAACGTACTTTGATAGAAGAGAGGTCAGCGCTGACCGGCAATTGCAAACCCAGATCATGAATCCACAATGCTTGCTGGCCACTACCAACTTTGTAGGGCTGCTCATCCAATACGCGCGCGCCCATGTGCTCCAGTACCGGTAAAGAATCGGATAAAGCGACTTTGGACGTGTTATAGATCTTAAAGCGCAACATGCCTGGTCCGGCATCCAATGGTCGGTACAGACGCACGACCATTGGCGATGTTTCGGACAAACCCGCCAGCATTTCCGCATCTTCTGCACCGACCAGTGCAGAAAAATCTTCCCGGTAGGCGGTTGGAAATGCTCCGGCAAAACGATGCGCCAGTGCCAGCCCATGCCCTTCGCCATGCGCACGCAGCAAATCGTTCGTGCAATCGTCTTCCCAGCGTTGAGAAAGTTTGCTGATGCGCCCTTCCAGTGCCATCAGGTTCACGTTCAGCGGTGCATGATCCTTGGCTCTGACCAGATAGTGAATCCGTGCCATCGGGCTATCGGTCAGCATCGGTGTAAATTCAATCGACTGCCCATTCAGCGCGATCATCAGCTCGTTACTGATCTTGACGCGCAATTCGGTGTTATAGCGATCACGCGGGACGAAGACCTGCGCTGACGTGAAACGACCAAACGGATCGCGGCGCAAGAACACGCGCGTGCGCTGACGTTCCTGCAGACGCAGGATACCAATCGCATGTTCAGTCAACGTCGCTGTATCGATCTGGAATAATTCGTCGCGTGGGTAATCGTCAAGTATTGCCTGCAAGGATTTGGCAGCATGGCTTTCCGGAACGACGCCGGAATTGATCAACACTTCGGCGACGCGCTGGCGTACTTGCGGAATATCGCCGACCGGTTCGGAATACGCAGTGGATGTGTACAGGCCAAGAAAACGGGATTCGCCAATGACATTGCCGGCATCATCAAAGCGTTTTACTGCAATGTAATCCAGCCATGCAGGACGATGCACGGTCGCGCGCGTCATCGCCTTGGTGACCATAACCAGTTCGCTGGAGTCCATCAACGCAACGACTTCCGCAGGCAAATGCGATTCGGGCGTCTGTACTTTGCCACGCAGGATACCGAGACCGGATTCCGGGATCGCGACCAGACTGACATGCTCACCATCGCGCTTCAATTCATAATCGCGGGTACCGAGGAATGTGAAATGGCGGTCTTCCAGCCAATGCAGGAAAGCAATGGCTTCATCGCGCTTTTCCGGAGCCTGCGTATATTTTGCGCACGCAGCGCGAACGCCACGCACATGTTCCAGCATCGGTTGCCAATCAACCACGGCGCCGCGCACATCGGACAAAACCTGCTGCAAATCAGCAGCCAGTGTCTGCATTTCTGCGGCGCCGACAATGCGATCACATTCCACCAGAATTAAGGATTCGACCGGATCAGTGCGCCCAGCAATCGTCGCTGCCGAGACGGTACTGACGGCGGTCACGCCACCTTTGGCGTCGCGCGCCACGCTCATGAGCGGATGCACAATCCAGTGTGCCGTGCGGCCGCTGCGATTAATCGCCATCGTGACGGAATCCACCAGGAAAGGCATGTTGTCGTTGACGATCTGCACGACGGTATGTTCGCTGACAAAACCGTCTTCCGCCAGCGTGGGATTAAACACTCTGACCGTCGGCGTCTGCGCTGCGCGCGGTGCATCCAGCAGGCGCCAATGCGCATTGGCCAATGCGAATAATGTCGCCGGGCCACGCGTCACAATTTCATCAGGGTCGGTGTTTTCGAAATAGGCGGCGATAAATCCGCCCTGCCGCTGGCTCGCAGGGCCAGTGTGTTCCTGCACATAAGCCAAGAGTTCGGCAAAGTGGCTTGAGGTCATACGTTCTCCTTCGGGTTGGAAGATAACGAGAGATGGCGGTGCACGGGTATCAGCACCAGATAGTCGCAAGTATCCTCTAATCTGCTGCGGGAAACAAATGCGATGTGGTCTTTCATCACGGATTCAGTCATTGAATTTCACCGGCATGGAAAGCAAAGCAATCATGCTGCACAACAGCATGAGCGCAGCCAGCCAGATGACGAGTCGCCATAACTGCCCGCCACGATGGAGGATTTCCACGCTATCGATAAATACGGTTTCGCATGCGCCGTTGCCGGTATCAGTACGAACCGTGCTGGTGCCGCGTTTAAATGGAAAACCATCGTTGTGGGAATATTCAGACAGACGTCCGCGAAAATGAATCTGATCGCCGATATGCACGTCACGCAATATATTAGCGATGCTGCGCTGATCGCTGAGCAGGTGGTTATTTGAAATTGCCGTCTGATCAAACGCGGCAAAAGCAGCACTGGATCGCGTGCTGAAGTTACAGGTAAATTGTCCGCTGGAAAAACTGATTTCGCGATAGGCGCCGGTGCGTACATTGTTGCCCCAGACCACACACAGATCGACAATATTCAGATGGTCGTTCCATTCCTGATGAATATAATCCCACCAGGTATTGGCATTATGTTTGCTGACGACCAGGCCGACCAGATCGTAGTCGTACAAAGGCTGCACTTTATAATCCACGCCTTTGACATGCGTATGGAAAGCGCTTTCCGTGATCTGCGTTTGTACTGGCTCGTTGAGTAAGACAGGGTCAAGCTCGTTCGGTGCCGGTAAGTTGTCGCGCCGCCACAGCGCCAGCGCCAAGAGCAGCAAACTCAAAAAAAACATCGTTTTCAATAATGCGCGCATCACCAATTCTCGTCGGGAGTTAACGTGCTCCGAGCTGCCGTCGCTTCCAAGCGTTTGCGTACAAAATTGCGCTGTCTGGCATTCGCTGCATTGCTCTATTCGGGTAACTGGACAAGGCGGCTATTCCAAGGTAACAGGGCTGGCATCGTGCAAAGAACAAGCCTGCACTCTGGCACCAAAAAAATCCGCCTGTAGTTGAAACGCCTGAAACAAGCGCTGCTGCCCTGCGGGGTCATCCGGCAATTGCAGCACGATTTTCAGATATTTCGGCGCGACGGACTCTGCACGTTTCGTGACTGGAACACTGTGCGCTTCGCTGATGATGAACTCCGGCGTTGCCGGCAACAGCATCCGCTGCATTTCCTGCAAAATCTCCGCCTCTGTGATCACGACTGTTTCATGGGGTTCCTGCCATCGCCTTGAACCGCCATTGCCCACCACCAGACCACCGGTGATTTCAAATTCGGTCGGAGACAGGCGTTCGTAATGAAATGCTTCCCAGCCTGCCTGTGCACGCTGTCTTTGCGCCACGGCAGCCATTGCGGCTGCCGCCACACCACCGCCAGCGATCATCCCGACCGGCAACATTTCTGCCAGGCTCGCCGGTATGCTGTCAAAGTTGGAATCAGTCATAGTAATATTTTTTCTGTAGTAGGTCGTAGGTGAACTTGGCAAGGCAGGCATCATCAATGCCGGCCTAAGCGCATTGGCGCAAATTTCCTGTTAATGGAATTCCTGCGGTTGCCGGCATTGTACGCCGGCCACATTGACCTGGATGCTTTGCACATCTGCCATCGCAAGCGTCTGCGATGGCAGATGTTCAGATATGCAAAGCGTGACCGAGTGCCCGCAAGGCGGCTTCCTGCACCGCTTCTCCCAACGTCGGATGGGCATGAATAGTGCCAGCGATATCTTCCAGCGTGGCACCAAGTTCCAGCGACTGCCCAAATGCGGCACTGAGTTCCGACACGGCCTTGCCAACCGCCTGCCAGCCGACAATCAGGTGATTGTCGCGCCTTGCCACCACGCGTACAAAACCTTCGCCGGATTCCAGTGTCATCGCACGGCCATTCGCTGCGAACGGGAACATCGCTGTAATGCAATCCAGACCAGCTTCTTGTGCGGCAGCTGGCGTCAATCCGGCGACGACCAATTCCGGATCGGTGAAGCAAACGGCAGGGATAGCGGCTGGCACGAAGTGCCGACGTTTACCGGCAATGATTTCCGCCACCATCTCGCCTTGCGCCATCGCACGATGCGCCAGCATCGGTTCGCCAGTCACGTCACCAATCGCCCACACATTGCGCATTGAGGTACGGCACTGATCATCTATCCTGACGGCGCGCCCATCCATGTCCAGCATCAGACTTTCCAGGCCAAAACCTGTCGTGCGTGGGCGCCGCCCTACTGCGACCAGAACCTGATCGGCCGGTAATTGCGACTCGATACCGGCACCGTTGCGGATGCGTACGGCATCGCCAGCTGCGTTCATACCTTGCACGGCGCACCCGAGATGCAACTGTATGCCTAACTTATGCAAGGAAGTGCCGACAACCTTGGTCAGGTCCTGATCATACGTCGGCAAAATGCGGTCGAGTGCTTCCACCACGCTGACTTCGGCACCAAGCTTGCGGTACACAATCCCAAGTTCGAGCCCGATGTACCCGCCGCCGACCACAACCAGTTTCTGCGGCACGCTGACAGGTGACAAAGCTTCGGTGGAACTGAGCACACGCCCACCGAAAGGCATGCCCGGCAATTCCACCGCTTGCGAGCCGGTCGCCAGCAGCAGGTGCTCGCAATTCACGCGCAGGGTTTCTGTGCCATCACGCGTCACGGCGACGCTCTTGCCATCAAGGATGCGCGCCCAGCCATGAATGAGCTTGACGCCATTTTTCTTCAGTAAAGCAGCGACACCGCTAGTCAGGCGATGGACAATGCCATCTTTCCATTGCACAGTTTGCGCCAGATCGATGGCCGGTGCTGACACGCGGATACCGAGTGCCGAACCGCTGGCGTAGTGAGCGGTTTTTTCGAATTCGTCTGCTGCATGGATCAGTGCCTTGGATGGAATGCAACCAATGTTCAGACAAGTCCCGCCCAGTGCTTCACCCTCGATCAGGGTCGTATCGATGCCGAGCTGCGCAGCGCGAATTGCGGCGATATAGCCGCCGGGGCCGCCGCCGATCACCAGCAAAGTAGTGTTTTGTGTGCTTGCGTATGCGTTCAAGATTTACTCCACGAACAAAGTGGCGGGGCATTCCAGATAGCCACGCACCGTTTGTATGAATTCGGCGGCGTCCATGCCGTCTACCACGCGATGATCAAACGACGACGATAAATTCATCATCTTGCGCGCCACGATCTGGCCGTTGCGTATCATCGGCCGCTCAACCATTTTGTTGACGCCGACAATCGCCACTTCCGGATGATTAATGACCGGCGTAGAAACGATACCGCCGAGCGCACCAAGACTGGAAATGGTGATAGTGGATCCGGACAATTCTTCGCGTCCGGCCTTGCCGCTTTTCGCAGCTTCTGCAAGTCGTGCCATTTCATTTGCGCACGACCACAGGTCGCGTGCTTCGGCATGCCGCACCACCGGAACCATCAGGCCAGATTCAGTTTGCGCCGCAATGCCCAGATGCACTGCCGCATGACGCGTGACCACACCCGCCTCATCATCAAAGCGCGCATTAATTTGCGGGAACTGGCGCACCGCCAGCACCACAGCACGCATCAGGAAAGGTAGCAGGCTGAGTTTGCCGCGTTCCTTGCCCCACTGCTGATTCAGTTTGCTGCGCAAGGCTTCGAGCTCGGTCACGTCGCATTCTTCGACATACGAGAAATGCGGAATACGGCGCTTGGCATCCTGCATTTTTTGCGCAATCTTGCGGCGCAGACCGATCACCGGGATCGCCTGCTCCTCATGCAATTCGCGGTACAAGGCGCCACTGCTAACCGACCCGCCAGTCGCTGGCCGCGCCAGATACGCGTCCAGATCGTTTTGCGTAATACGACCGCCTGCGCCCGTTCCGGGCACATATTGCAATTCAATGCCGAGATCCCAGGCGCGCCGGCGCAAGGCCGGTGAAGCGATTGGCTTTTCGCCATGCGGACGGGCGGCTGCACTGGCAGAAGCCGCTATCGCAGGCGCTTTAGCCAGCGGTGCTGTTGCTGCCGGAACCGGCGCCGCGACAGGAGTAGGCGATGGGGCAACGACTTCTGCCGTAACGGCAGGGGCGACTGTTACCGCCGGAGCGGGCGGTGCCGCTGCGACAGAACCTGTGCCCAGGTTGCCTTCGCCTTCCACTTCTATGCGTATCAGTTCCGAACCGACGGCCATCACCTGTCCGGCAGCACCGCCTAAGGCCAGCACTTTGCCATGCACAGGGCTAGGAATTTCAATGGTTGCCTTGTCCGTCATCACATCGGCCAGGGTCTGGTCTTCTTTGATGAAATCGCCGACCTGCACATTCCAGGCGACCAGTTCGACTTCCGCAATACCTTCGCCGATATCCGGCATTTTGATGATATGTATGCCCATCTTCTTATGCCTCCATCGCACGTTTGAATGCCGCCGCAACGCGCGCCGGTCCCGGGAAATAATCCCATTCCTGCGCATGCGGATACGGTGTGTCCCAACCGGTCACCCGTTCAATCGGCGCTTCCAGATGATAGAAACAATGTTCCTGTACCAGCGCCGTCAACTCTGCGCCAAAACCGCTGGTGCGGGTGGCTTCATGCACGATGACGCAACGGCCTGTCTTTTTGACGGACGCAACGATGGTGCCCAGATCCAGCGGCCAGATGCTGCGCAAATCGATGATTTCGGCGTCGACACCGCTCTCTTGCGCCGCCGCTTCCGAGACCCAGACCATGGTGCCGTATGCCAGTACGGTCAGATCTTTGCCGGGGCGAAACACCGCCGCCGATTCCAGCGGCACGGTGTAATACCCTTCCGGCACTTCGCCCATAGGATGTTGTGACCACGGCACCACCGGTTGATCGTGATGACCATTAAACGGGCCGTTATACAGGCGCTTCGGCTCCAGGAAAATCACCGGATCGTTATTTTCTATCGATGAAATCAGCAAACCTTTGGCGTCGTATGGATTGGACGGCATCACCGTGCGCAAGCCACAGACGTGGGTAAACACGGCTTCGGGACTCTGACTATGGGTCTGCCCACCATAGATACCGCCGCCGCAGGGCGTGCGTATTGTCAGCGGCGAAGTGAAATCACCGGCCGAACGAAAACGCAGGCGCGCCGCCTCCGACACGATCTGGTCGTATGCCGGATAAATGTAATCGGCAAACTGGATTTCGATCACCGGGCGCAATCCGTAAGCGCCCATGCCGATGGCGGCACCGACAATACCTGACTCGGAAATCGGCGCATCGAACACGCGCGACTTGCCATATTTTTTCTGCAAACCTTCGGTACAGCGGAATACACCGCCAAAGTAACCGACGTCTTGTCCGAAGACCACCATGTTGTCGTCGCGTTCCAGCATCACGTCCATCGCCGAACGCAAAGCCTGAATCATGGTCATGGGTGTTTTTTTATCGTTCATTTTTTCCCCTGATCAAATACCGAGTTGCTGACGTTGTACGCGCAAATGTTCCGGCATCTTTTCGTAGATGTCCTCGAACATTTCGGCAGGACTGAATACATGGCCGTTGGCCAGACTGCCGTATTGCTCGGCGTCTTTCAATGCCGCGACGACTTCGTCCTCCAGTTCTTTTTGTACGTCTTCATGCTCTTGCTCGGACCATGCACCCAGACCTATCAGATGCTGCTTGAGACGCGCTATCGGGTCACCCAGCGGGAAATTGGCGGCATCGTCCGCCGGCCGGTACTTGGAAGGGTCATCGGATGTCGAATGTGGTCCGGCACGATAAGTAACCCATTCGATCAGGGTCGGCCCCAGATTGCTGCGTGCGCGTTCTGCCGCCCATTGCGAGGCCGCGTACACGGCCAGAAAATCGTTGCCATCGACGCGCAGTGCGGCAATACCGCAACCGACGCCGCGCGCGGCGAACGTGGTGTTCTCTCCCCCGGCGATTGCCTGAAAAGTCGAAATCGCCCATTGGTTATTGACCACATTCAAAATCACTGGCGCACGGTACACATGGGCAAACGTCAGCGCCGTGTCGAAATCCGCTTCGGCGGTGGCGCCGTCGCCTATCCAGGCGGAAGCGATTTTCGTATCGCCCTTGATCGCCGAGGCCATGCCCCAGCCAACAGCCTGGATATATTGTGTCGCCAGATTGCCGGAAATCGAAAAGAAGCCTGCTTCACGTATTGAATACATAACTGGCAGCTGTCGTCCCTTGAGCGGATCCTGTTCATTCGAAAGTAGCTGGCAAATCATGCCGACCATAGGCACATTGCGCGCCATCAGGATGCTTTGCTGGCGGTAAGTCGGGAAACACATATCATCGCGATTGAGCACCATTGCCTGTGCCGTGCCGATCGCTTCCTCGCCGAGGCTTTGCATATAGAACGACATTTTTTTCTGGCGCTGGGCAATCAGCATGCGCGCATCAAAAACACGCGTCTTGATCATGGTGCGCAAGCCGGTGCGCAATGTGGCGACGTCTATCTGCGGTGCCCACGGGCCGACCGCTTTGCCATCGTCATCCAGTACCCGTACCAGCGAATAGGCAATGTCGCGGGTATCAACAGGCAGGCTATCAACCGGGGGACGGCGTACTTCGCCGGCAGGTGAAACTCGTAAATAGGAAAAATCAGTGGCATGTCCCGGACGCCCGGTAGGCTCAGGCACATGCAGGCGCAGTGCTTGCTGCTGGCTCATAGGTCTCTCTCCCACCCGATCATGTCGGGCGTTTTTCTGGTTCAGATCAGGCCGCAACGGCGGATAGCCGCTGCTGGCTTATGTTTCAGTTATGGGTGACAACTGTGCGATATGTACGCCCGGGCTTCAGACCCGGGCGCATCACCAGAATAGAGTAAAAAGCTGTCTTTTGGTAGCCTCATGCACTTGATCAAGTGCAAATAGCGCGACGAAAATCCGGCCTCGTATCGATTTTTTATGCGCGGACGTTGACAGCAGCTCGTCCGCGCACCGGCAAGTCATGCATTTCGACGGCCAATCCTGACCTGGATCATTTGACACTATCCTTCAAGTCGTTTTTGTCCTCGTCTTTTTTGTCTTCCTTTAATGGCGCTCTCGGTAAAGGTTTGCGCGGCAACATGTCATCGCGGTTGGCGGCATGCGCAACGAAGCTGGCCATGATCAAGGCGGCCTGCGTCAGATCGTTTTTTTGCACCTTGTCATAGACATCCATATTCGAGTGATGTGTACGACTCATGTAGTCCATTTCATCCTGAATGAACTGAAATCCCGGTACACCGACCCGGTCAAAGCTGACATGATCGGTACTGCCGGTCGGACGCAAGGTCGTTGTACTCGCACCGAGATCGTGAAACGGCGCGAGCCAGGCATCAAATATCGGTTTCACTGCAACATTGTTTTCGGCGTAGATGCCACGGATTTTTCCGGCACCATTGTCCAGGTTAAAGTAGACCGAAATCTTGCTCTGCATAGGTTTCAACGTCAGCGGCCAGGTCAGCTTGCGCGCAAACGAGGGTAAGTCTTTTTCTTTGGGATCGGTACTGTCGGGACGCGATGCGACCCATTGATTAACATAGGCACGAGAACCAATCAGACCTTGCTCTTCACCGCCCCACAGCGCCACCCGGATGGTACGACGAGGAACGAATCCAACGGCCTTGAGCATGCGAACAGCCTCCATGACAACCGCAACGCCGGCCGCGTTATCCGTTGCGCCAGTGCCGCCGTGCCATGAATCCAGATGCGCGCCGAGCATGACGAACTCATCTTTTTTGTCCGTACCGGGAATATCGGCAAACACATTGGCAACGGCTTGCGGGTCTTCATTACCGAAATCCGCTTTGA